>DATFVL010000182.1 GCA_035260325.1 Candidatus Methylomirabilota bacterium
CCCGCCGCGATCGCCGAGCCGCGACGGAGCGAGCCGCGCCGTCACGAGCCGGCGCACCCCGCCGCGGCGGTGGAAGCGCACACCGCGCCCCACGACGAGATCGTGGACGTCGTCCGCGAGCTCGCCGAGCGCGCGCCGAACGGCGCCGTCCTCATCGACACGCTGGAGCGCACGCTGAAGGCGCGGGGGTTCAGCCGGCCGCCGGGCTCGCCGCGGCTCATCACGCGTCTGCGCCGGATCAAGGAGCTCGCGGTGAGCCCGACGGGCATGATCACGCTGGTGGGCGAGGCGCCGCTCGCCGAGCCCGCTGCGGCGGCCGCTGAAACGGGCGAGCCCGAGCCGGCGCCGGCGGCCCGGCGGCGCCGCCGCCGAGGTCGGCGGGGCGGCCGCGGCCGGCAGCGCGCGGGCGCCGCGGGCGCCTGAGGGCGCCGGGGCGAGCGCGGGCTCAGGCTCCCGTCGCCACGAGCACGGCCTTCGCCCGCGCCCGGAGCTCGTCGGGCAGGGGCGTGGACTTGCGCGCGTCCATGTCGAGGTGGACGCCGAGCTGCTCGAGCGTGGCGACCGGCGCGGCGGATCGCTCGTCCGTCATCACGTGCAGCAGGCGCATCGAGGAGTTCCCCACGTGGAGCAGGGCCGACTGGACGCGGACCGAGTCGCCGGGCCGGAGCGTGCCCCCGATCGCCAGCTGGAACTCGAACGTCGAGAAGCCGCGACGCTGATCGCGCTGGTAGCCCGGCGTCATTCCGAACGCGGCGATGGCGTGGCCGTTCGCGGCGGAGAAACGGTGGATGTAGTGGGACAGGGCGCTCTGCCCGAAGACGTCGAGCTCCCCGGGCTGCACGGTGTCACGCGCCGTCTGCGGGAAGCCCTCGAGCCCGCGCGGCCGCGGCCGGCGCTCGCGGGGCGGACCGTCCCACCCGACACGGCGCGCCTCGGCGCGGCGCCGCTGTGCCGCGGTGAAGCGGACGGCCGTGCCGCGCCGGAGCGCCACGTGACGCACGGCGTGCTCGACCGTCGTGCAGAGCTCGCCGGTCTCGGAATTGAAGACCTTGTGGCCGAGCAGGAGCCCGTCGGGCTCGGCGCCGATCACGCCGCTCTCGACGTGCATGAGGTCGCCGACGCGCAGCTCGTGCTGGTAGCGCACGTAGCAGTCGGTGGTCACGCAGCCGCGGCCCGCGCGCCCCATGTAGGCCGCGCCGAGCCCGAGCGCCTCGAGCAGGCCGAGCCCGGCGTCGGCGATGCGCGCGAAGTAGTAGGCGACGGTGAGGTGGTCGTTGTGGTCCACCTCCCAGCGGTACACCATCCCTCGATAGGTCTCGAGCCAGCTCACATTTTCCTCCGCGCCGAATCCATCGTGTCGGCTGCTACACTCTAAACGGCATGGCCAGCCTACCCCAGAGCCCCCAGTCTCGCTCGGACGATATCGAGGGCGCCCTCGGGTCCGACCCGGTGGGGTTCCCATTCAGGACCGAGCTGAGCCTGGCGCCGCTGCTCGCCTTCTGGTCGTCCGAGTTCGGCAACGTGCTCTCGCCCAAGGGGCGGTTCGGCGGGATCGTCCGCGAGGAGGCCGAGAAGGCGCCGGAGCTGTTCAGCCCGATCACGGATCTCTCCGTCATCGCCCGGTATCGCGAGCTCGTCGACGTGCTGATGGCGGCCGTCTTCCCGCCGGCCTCCTTCGAGCAGGAGTTCGGTGCGGCGCTGATCCCGTTCCAGCTCCGGAGCTTCTACGCCACGCCGGCCTTCGAACGCCTGTTCGTGGGCGAAGGTGGCGCCGTCCGTCTCAAGGTGAATCTGGACCCAGCGACGCTGAACTCGATGCGCAGCCTGAAGGCCTACGCGCTCGTGCTCAGGCGCGTCCACGCCGTCGAGCTGGGCGTGAACTACCCGCTGACCCTGACGGTGACCGATCCGGACACCAGCCTCGAGCGCCACTTCAGGGTCGAGTTCGACCCGCGGTTCATCGAGGTGGAGACGGTGGGCCCGGTGCCGCCGCTGACCGACGACGTGCTGCGGCGCCTGCGCGGGGCTTTCCTGGACCCCGACTTCCTCCGCGCCGCCATCCCGCCCGAGAGCTTCGTGCTCCGCGGGTTCACGGTCTTCCGCGCCGTCGAGGTGACCGAGCGCGAGGTGCTCTCGTCGCTGAAGCGGGACCTGATCGAGAAGGAGTCGGTCGTCTCGCACGCGCGCTTCCAGGCGCTCCAGCAGAAGCTCCGCACCCTGTTCCGGCGCCCCGAGCTGCGCTTCGGCCTGGCCGCGCTCGAGGGCGACCAGGTGCTGATCCTCAACTACGGCGGCGAGTCCGAGCACTCGTGCATCTTCGCCGACTCCAGGCACCTCTCGACCGCGGACTTCAAGGGGTCCATCTACGAGCGCGCGGTGGCCCAGGGCAAGCCCCTGATCATCGAGGACCTCACCGCGTGGCCCGGCCGGACCCCGGTCGAGGACGACATCATCGCGGGCGGCGTGCGCAACATCGTCGTGGCGCCCCTCCACTATCAGGACAAGGTCATCGGCACGCTCGAGCTCGGCTCGCCGCGCCCGGGTGACCTCGACGCTACGCATCTCCCGATACTCGACGAGGTGCTGCCGCTCTTCTCGATGGCGGTGCAGCGGAGCATGGAGGAGCTCAACAACCGCATCCAGGCGGTCATCAAGGAGAAGTGCACGGCGATCCATCCCGTCGTGGAGTGGCGCTTCCGCAAGGCCGTGCTCAAGGCCATCGAGCAGCAGGCGGAGGGCGGCGCGGACGGCGGCGTCGAGCTCGAGCCGATCGTCTTCGAGCGTGTCTATCCGCTCTACGCGCTCTCGGACATCCGCGGCTCCTCCACCCAGCGGAGCCTCGCGATCCAGGCCGATCTCCTGACACAGCTCCGGCTCGCCAAGGACGTGGTCCAGGCGGCCTACCAGGCCCGGCGCCTGCCGGCGCTCGATGAGCTCACCTACCGCCTGGACAAGCACATGACGCGGATCGAGAAGAACCTCCGATCCGGCGACGAGGTCGGCATCATCGGCTTCCTCCGCGCCGACGTCGAGCGCCAATTCGACACCCTCCAGGAGTTCGGCGTCGCCGTGCGCGAGCGGGTGGCGGCCTACCGCGCCGCGCTCGACCCGCGGCTCGGCACCGTGTACGCGCGCCGGCGGCTCTTCGAGGAGAGCGTGACGCGTATCGCCGAGGGGATCTCGGCCTACCTCGACCTGGAGGAGCAGGCCGCCCAGGCGATGTTCCCGCACTACTTCGAGAAGCAGAAGACGGACGGCGTGGACTATCAGATCTACGTCGGCGCCTCGCTCGTCGAGGACGGCCGCTTCGACCCGCTCTACCTGAAATCGCTCCGGCTCTGGCAGCTCATGGTCACGTGTGGCGCGGCGCTCCGCAGCCAGCAACTTCGGGACCGCCTCGCGGTGCCGCTCGAGGCGACCCACCTCGTCCTCGTCCAGCACGCGCCGCTCTCGATCCGGTTCCGCTTCGACGAGAAGCGCTTCGACGTGGACGGCGCCTACGACATCCGCTACGAGATCGTCAAGAAGCGGATCGACAAGGCGGTCATCAAGGGCGCGAGCGAGCGCGTCACCCAGCCCGGCAAGATCGCGATCGTCTACGCGCAGCCGAGCGAGGCCCAGGAGTACCGCGGCTACATCGAGTACCTCCAGCACCTCGGCTACCTGACGCGCGAGGTGGAGGACCTCGAGCTCGAGGAGCTGCAGGGCGTCCACGGCCTCCGCGCGCTCCGCGTGACGGTGGATCTCAAGAACGCGCGGATCGAGCGGACAGTGCCGCTCCGCGACGTCCAGGCCGCGGCCGGCGCGTCGCCGAACTAGCAGGGCGAGCTAGAGGTAGACCGCCTTCATCAGCGCCGCGGGGTAGCGCAGGCCCGCGGCGGCGCCCGCGGGCACGACCGCGGAGATCCGCTGCACGTCCTCGGCGATGAGCTTCACGTCCGTCGCGCCGGCGTTCTCCTCGAGCCGCTCCCGGCGCTTCGTCCCGGGGATCGGGACGACGTCCGGTCCCAGCGCCAGCAGCCACGCGAGCGCGAGCTGGCCCGGCGTGCAGCCCTTCTCCTTCGCGATCGCCTCGATCCGGAGCACGAGCTCGACGTTCTTCGCCAGATTCTCGTCGTGGAACCTCGGGTGGGCCCGGCGGCGGTCGTCCTCCGGAAGATCGGCGGCGCTGTGGACGCCGCCGGCGAGGAGGCTCCGGCCGAGCGGCGCGTACGCGACGAACGAGATGCCGAGCTCGCGGAGCGTGGGGCGCGTCTCCTCGGCCTCGGTGCGGTAGAGCAGCGAGAACTCGCTCTGGAGCGCGCTGATCGGGTGGACCGCGTGGGCGCGCCGGACGGTCGCGGGCGCCGCCTCGGAGAGCCCGAGGAAGCGCGCCTTGCCCTGCTGGACGAGCTTCGCCATCGCGCCCACGGTGTCCTCGATCGGCACGCTCGGGTCCACTCGGTGCTGGTAGTAGAGGTCGATCGTGTCCACGCCGAGGCGCCGCAGGCTCGCGTCGCACGCCTGCAGGACGTACTCGGGCTTGCCGTTGACGCCGGGGGTGCCGTCGGGCTGGCGCAGGTTGCCGAACTTGGTCGCGAGCACGACCTTGTCGCGTCGCCCCCGGAGCGCCTTGCCGAGCAACTCCTCGTTGTGGCCCCAGCCGTACATGTCCGAGGAGTCGAGGAAGTTCACGCCGAGGTCGATCGCCCGGTGGATGACCGCGATCGACTCCGCGTCGTCGCCCTTGCCGTACGCGCCGGACATGGACATGCAGCCGAGGCCGACGGCCGAGACCCTGAGCGTGCTGTTGCCGAGCGTTCGATAGTGCACTGGGCCCTCCGTGAGGCGGATTGTAGCGCAAAGAGGTAGGATAGGACGCCATGAGCGACTATCACCTGAACAAGCTCCTCTTCGACACGGCCGGCCGGCACAAGATGGTCGAGTCGATCGCCGACGAGGCGGAGCTCGCCCCCTACGACCTGACCGCCGAGGAGCGCGAGGCGCTGCGCGACGGCGACCTCGCGCGGCTCTACGAGCTCGGCGCCAACCCGTACCTGATCCGCCGGGTCTTCCGCCCGCGGTTCAAGATCTGAGGCCCCGGCCGTGGGCGCGATCGTCGCCGGCTGCCTGACATCGCACGCGCCGAACATCACCGCGAAGCCGGTGATCGCCGATCCGGCGCAGCGCGTCCGCTTCGTCGCGGGCCTCGAGGAGATGCGACGGCGGCTCCGCGCCGCGAGGCCAGACGTACTCGTGGTCTTCGCGAACGACCACCTCCAGAACTTCTTCTACGACAACATGCCGGCCGTCTGCGTCGGCGTCGCGGAGCGCTACTGGGCGCCGTCGAACGGCGGGGCGGAGTTCCTGCGGGTCCCGGCGCGGCAGATCGCCGGCGCCCGCGACTGGGCGAAGGCGTTCGTCCACGCCGGGCTCGAGCAGGGCTTCGACCTCGCGTACGCGCACGAGCTCGAGTTCTGGGACGACGTCTCGGTGCCGCTCCACTTCCTGCTGCCCGACGCCGACGTCCCGATCGTGCCCATCCTCATCAACTGCGTCGCGCCGCCGCTGCCGCGCCCGCGCCGGAGCTACGAGCTCGGGGCGTTCGTCCAGGCGTTCATCGAGGACGCCCGCCCCAGGGCCGAGCGCGTCGCGCTCCTCGGCAGCGGGGGGATTTCGCACTGGATCGGCGTGCCCGACCACGGGCGGATCAACCCCGAGTTCGATCAGCGCGTGCTCGACGCGATCCGGCAGGGGCGCGGCGAGACGCTCGCCTTCTGGAGCCACGACGAGATCGAGAAGGAGGGCGGCAACGGCGGGCAGGAGATCCGGAACTGGATCGCCGTCCTCGGCGCCCTTCACGGCAAGAAGGGCGACGTCCTCGCCTACGAGCCCGTCACGGACTGGCTGACCGGCTGCGGCGCCGTCTGGATGGACGTCTAGGGCGGCTCCGGGTAACTTCGCCTCGCTTCGTTCTCGGTCGTCGCCGATCCTCACGTACAACCGCGTACGCTCCGGTCGGCTCCTCCCTCGGGCCTCGCGATGCTCGTTCTGCGGAGCCGCCCCGTTCTTCTTCCGCGGATCCGTCTGGATGGACGTCTAGGACGTCTAATGAGTCTCGCGGAATTGATTCACGGCACGCGACCAGCAAGATCGCGCACTTCGGCGTCAACGTAATGCGCGAGAGTCATTAGCAGCGCGTGACGCGCTCGGCGACGAGCGCGTCGATCTCCTCCTTCGAGAACCCGAGCGCGCCGAGAAGCGTGCGTGTCTCCGAGCCGAGCGCTTGCGTCGGCGCGCCCGGCCGGAAGCCGGCGCCGTCGAGCGCGAGAGGCGGCGCCAGCACGCGCACGGGGCCGAGCGCCGGGTGGGGAAGATCGTGGAGCAGGCCGTTGGCGAGCGCCTGCTCGTCGTCCAGCAGCTCGAACGCAAGCTTCACGTCCGACGCCGGGAGGCCGTGGGCGTCGAAGATCTTCTGCCACTCCTCGGTC
>DATFVL010000183.1 GCA_035260325.1 Candidatus Methylomirabilota bacterium
CTCCCCCGCCGCGCTTCGCCGGGCTGGAGGACCACTTCGTCTGCGCCTGGACGACGCCCGCCGAGGCGAGCATCTGGGCGGCCATGGGCGCGGTGAGGCCCAGGCCCACCATCGTCTGCACGAAGCGGCGGCGCGAGAGCCCGCCCGCGTTCACCTCCGAGACCAGCGTCCTCAGTCCCTGCTCGTCCATGGAATCCTCCGTCGGCCTCAGGCCTGTTTGTACCAGTACGCGAGGTGCCAGAGCGTCAGGTCCCAGCCGGAGAGGTCCATGCCCCGGAGTCGCGCGGCCGACGCGGAGACGCCGTTGCGCCAGAGGACCGGAATGACCACGACGTTCTGGATCACGAGGTCGTTCATCTTGACGAAGAGCGCCGCGCGCTTGACCGGGTCGAGCTCGACGTCCGCCGCCCGGTAGGCCCGATCGTACTCCTCGTTGCGCCAGCGCGTGATGTTGCGTCCCTGCCACTTGTTGTCCTTCGACGCGACCTCCCACGAGGTGAACTGGTTCATGAAGTACGCCGGGTCGGGCGAGCCCATCGTGGTGTTGTACATCTGGAGGTCGGCGTAAGAGTGCCCGTAGGTGTCGGGGTTCGCCACGTCCGACGAGAAGTACACCGACGCGACGACCGACTTCAGCTCGAGCTCGATCCCCGCGCGGGCCGCCGCCTGCTTGACGATCTGCTGGGTCTTCTGGCGCGGAACGTTGATCGAGGTCTGGTAGACCATGCGGAGCTTCCGGCCGTCCTTGGCGCGGACGCCGTCCGGGCCGCGGACCCAGCCCGCGGCGTCGAGGACCTGGTTCGCCTTCTCGACGCTGAACTCCCAGCTCGTGCTCCTCGAGTAGAAGCGCGAGGGCGCGTTGAGGAAGTTGGCGGTCGTCTGGCCCTGGCGGCCGTAGATCTCCTCCTGCACCGCCGCGCGGTCCACCAGGAGGTTCAGCGCCCGGCGCACCGCCGGGTCGGCGAGCAGCGGGTGGGAGGTCTTGACCGAGGAGCGCTCGCCGTCGACGTCCCGCCACGGGTCGGTGAAGTTGCACTGGATGTGCTCGGGATTGCCCGTCGGCCAGATGTTGACGCGCCCCTTGCCGCCCTGCTCGAGGCGCCGCAGGATGTCGTCCTCGACCTGCATGTTCCAGGCGTAGTCGTACTCGCCCGTCTGCAGCACCGCGCGCGCCGCGGAGGCCGCGTCGCCGCCGCCCTTCATCTCGACGACGTCGAAGAACGGCCGGTTCGGCACGTGGTAGGCGGGGTTGAGCTCGCCGCGCACGACGTCGCCGGGCTTGAAGTCGACGAAGCGGTAGGGCCCGGTACCGACGGGCCTGAGGTTGGCCGGCGCCTCGCGCGAGCGCGCGCCCCGGTAGGAGTCGAAGAGGTGCTTGGGGATGAGCATGCCGCGGATGCCGCAGAAGGCGTCGGCCCAGAAGGGCAGGGGCCGCGAGAACACGAGCTTCACCGTGTGGCTGTCGAGCTTCTCGATCCGCTGGAGGTCGCGATAGGCGCCGACGGTCACGGCGGCCGTCGCGGGATCGGCGACGAACTCCCAGTTGAAGACGACGTCGTCGGCGGTGAAGGGCCGGCCGTCGTGCCAGGCGACGCCGCGCTTGAGCCGCCACGTCACCGACATCCCGTCCCGCGCCAAGCCGCCGTTCTGCAGGCTCGGGATCTCGGCGGCCAGGACCGGTACCAGGTTGCCGTCGGGATCGAACGAGGCGAGCGGCTCGTAGAAGATGCGCGAGGCGTCCTGGTCCTTCGTGCCGGTGGCGAAGTGCGGGTTCAGGAGGGTCGGCGCCTGCCACCACAGCGCCTTGAGCTGGCCCCCGCCACCGCGGCGGGCCGGCGTGAACGCGTCGGTCCTGACCTGGGCCCGCGCGGCGCCCGCGCAGGTGAGCATCTGCGCCGCGAGCGGCGCGCCGAGGCCGAGGCCGACCATCAGGCGCGTGAACGCGCGGCGCGAGACGCGGCCAGCCCGCACGTCCTCGATGAGCCCGCGGATCTCGCGTTCGTCCATGACAGGTGCCTCCTTCGGCCGCGGCGCTCGCCGCTACGCCCCGCGGCGGCGGGTCATGTGTGCTCCAGCATCCTGACGGCGACGTCGAGCGCCTCGACCATGGACTCGTGGTTGGCGATGCCTTTCCACGCGCGGTCGAACGCGGTGCCGTGGTCCACCGAGACGCGCAGGAACGGGAGCCCCACCGTGACGTTCACGCCGGAGAGGCCCGTCCAGCGCTTCGTCGCCTCGTCGTAGGTGAAGCCCAGCGTCTTCACCGGGATGTGCCCCTGGTCGTGATACATGGCGACGACCATATCAAATTCGCCGCCGCGGGCGCGGGAGAAGAGGGTGTCGGCGGGCAGGGGACCCGTGACGTCGAGGCCCCGGGCGCGCGCGGCCTCGATCGCGGGCACGATCGCCGTCTGCTCCTCGTCGCCGAAGAGCCCGTCCTCGCCCGCGTGCGGGTTCAGCCCGGCGACGGCGATCCGCCCGTGCGGCAGCCCGAGCCCGTCGAGCGTCTTCCGGGCGAGCTCGAGCGTCGTCGCCACGCGGTCGCGCGTCACCAGCTCGGGGACGCGCCGCAGCGCGACGTGCGTGGTCACGTGGATCACGCGCAGGTCGCGGCCGAGGAGGAGCATCGCGTAGTCGCGGGTGCCCGAGAGGTCGGCCAGGATCTCGGTGTGGCCCGAGTGGGTCATCCCCGCGGCGGCGAGCGCCTCCTTGTTGATCGGCGCCGTCACGATGCCGTCGATGGCGCCCGCGCGCGCGAGGCGCACCGCGGTCTCAATGTACGCGTAGGCCGCGCGCCCCGCCGCCGCGCTGACGCGGCAGCGCGCCAGCGTCGCCATGTCCACGTTGCCGAGGTCGAGGACCTCGAGCGCGCCCCCGTCGAAGCGGCAGTCGGCGACGTCCTTCACGGCGTGGAGCGCGAGCGGCGCGCCCACGAGCGCGAGGGCCTCCCGCATCGTGGACGCGGCGCCGATCACGACGGGCCGGCACCGCGCGCGCACGTCGCCCTCGGCGCAGGCGCGCGCGATGATCTCCGGGCCCACGCCGGCCGGATCGCCCATGGTGACGCCGAGCACCGGGTGCTTCACGCCGTGGCCTCCCCGGCGAGCGCGACGAAGAGGTCCGGCGGGCCGAAGTCACCGGCCTTGGTCAGCACGGCGAGCTCGGGCCGGCCGGGCGCCTGGAGCCGGGCGAGCGCCAGGCCGGGCCCGGGCGCGCCGACGAGCTCGATGCGCGTGGCGCCGAGGGCGCGATACAGGGCGACCGCGGTGTCGCCGCCGGTGACGATGACCAGGTCGAAGCGCTCGGCGGCGAGCACCCGGGCCGCCTCGGCGCCGACCTCCGCCGCGGCCTTCGCCGGATCGCCGCGCTCGCCGTCGGACGCCGCCAGCACGCGGAGGCCCGCCCGCCGCGCCTCGGCGATCTGGCGGCGCGTCGCGGGGCTCGTGCTGCCGGCGACGATCAGCCAGCGCCCCGCCGGCAGGGACGCGGGCCCGGCGGAGAGCCCGAGGCGCACGGCCAGCGGGCGCGCCAGCCCCGCGGAGCCGGCGAGCAGCGGCGGGGCGTCCAGGGCGAGCGCGGCGCCGACGAGCGCGTCGAGGTCGGCGTCGGTCTCGGCGTCGGCGACCGCGATCATGCCCGCGAGGCGCTCGACGCGCGCGGCGAGCGCGACGCCGCCCGCGCGCACGTCGGCGAGCGGGATCCAGGCGAGCGGCCGGTCGCTCTCGGGACGGAGCACGTCCACGACGCTCGCGCGGGGCTCGCCGTGCACGAGCAGCTGGCGGTCGACGACGACGCGGCCCTGCGCGGGGAACGCCGGGCAGGCGAGGACGCTCGAGGCGCCCGTCGCGCGGAGGAGCGCGGCGAGCTCGGCGCCGACGTGGCCGCGCAGCGTCGAGTCGATCTTCTTGAACCACGACGGCGCGCCGGAGCGCGCGGGCCGCCCGACGGCGTGCTGGACGCGGCGGGCCGCCTCACGCGCGTCGAGGGCGCGCGACTCGGTGTCCACGACGCTGACGGGCGCGGCGACGGGCGGGTCGGGCCAGACCGCGACGGGGACGGGCGACTTGCCGGCGAAGAGCGTGCCCGCGTCGCAGGCGCCCGTGAGATCGTCGGCGACTATCGTGAGCCTCATCGAAGTCCGCCTACTATAACAAGGGCTTCGCGGGCGTTCACGGAATGTCGGGGTATACTTTCGGTGTTCCACACGTGATGAATTCCGCCGACTCCCGAACCCGCGCGCCGAAGACCCTCGTCGTGGTCGCCGCCGCCGTCGTGCTCGCGGGCATCGGCGGCGCGGGGCTCTACGTCGCCCTCGGCCGCGCGCCGGAGCCCTCGGGCGCGGCGCCCGTCGAGCCCCGCCGGGCCGCCGCCGCGGCGCCGGCGCCCGCGGTGCCACCGCCGCGGCCCGGCCGGGTGCTGAGCGTCGCGGACGCGGTCAAGGAGCTCGATCTCGTCCAGCCGACGCGGCCGAAGCACGCCGAGGACTTCGCGCTGCCGCTGGCGGACGGGACGCGCTTCCGGCTCGCCGACCAGCGCGGCAAGGTGGTCCTCGTCAACTTCTGGGCCACGTGGTGCCCGCCGTGTCGCGAGGAGATGCCGGCGATGGAGCGGCTCTGGCAGCGCCAGAAGGAGCACGGCTTCGTGCTCGTCGCCGTCTCGGTGGACGCCGATCCGAAGGTCGTCAACCCGTACCTGGCGAAGCACAAGCTGAGCTTTCCGGTGGCGCTCGACCCGAAGCTCGACCTCGGGAACGCGTACGGCGTGCGCGCGCTGCCGTCGAGCTTCATCCTGGACCGCGACGGCTACGTGACAGCACTCGCGCTCGGCCCGCGCCGCTGGGACGGCGACGCGTCGCTCTCGCTGTTCGAGGGGCTCCTCCGGTCGCCATGACCGAGTCGCTCGGGGTCGCGGTGTCCTTCAGCGCGGGCCTCTTCTCGTTCCTCTCGCCCTGCGTGCTGCCCCTCTTCCCCTCGTACATCTCGCTCATCACGGGGATGTCCGTCGCCGACCTCACGGCCGACCTCGGCCCCGCCGCGCGGCGCCGCGTGCTCCTCCACGCGCTCGCCTTCATCCTCGGCTTCGCGACGGTGTTCGTCGCCCTCGGCGCGTCGTTCAGCGCCCTCGGCCAGCTCCTGCTCGACTACCGCGTGTGGATCCGGCGGATCGGCGGCCTCCTGATCGTCGTCTTCGGCCTCTACATCGTCGGCGTCCTCCGGATCGGCCTCTTCGGCCGCACCCGGCAGCTCCAGCTCCGGCAGAAGCCGGCGGGCTACGTCGGCTCGCTCCTGGTGGGCGTCACCTTCGGGATCGGCTGGACGCCCTGCGTCGGGCCGATCCTTGGGGCGATCCTCACGCTCGCGTCCACCGCCGAGAACGTCGGCCGCGGCGTCGCGCTGCTCGTCGCCTACTCGGCGGGCCTCGGCCTGCCCTTCCTGCTCGCCGCGGCGGCCCTCGGGCCGTTCCTGCGCGCCTTCCGGAGCTACCGGCCGTTCATCCCCGTCGTCGAGCGCGCCGCGGGTGTCCTGCTCGTCGTCGTCGGCGTCCTCGTCTTCACCAACTACTACGTCGCCCTCAACGCCTGGGCGATCTCGCTCACGCCCGACTGGCTCCTCAAGCGGCTTTAGCCGCGTGCGCGTCCACGTCAGCGTTCCCGCGACGTCCGCCAACCTCGGCCCGGGGTTCGACACGCTCGGGCTGGCGCTGGCCCTCCACAACGAGGTCGTCGCCGAGGAGGCCGAGCGCGTGACCGTGAGCGTCGCCGGCGAGGGCGCGGGACGCCTGCCCGCCGACGACACGAACGTCGTGGCCCGCGGCGTCCGGCTCGCGTACGAGGCGGCCGGCCGGCGCTTCCGGGGCGTCCGGCTCGAGTGCGTGAACCGCGTGCCCGCCGCGCGCGGGCTCGGCTCGAGCGCCGCCGCGTGGGTCGGCGGCCTCACCGCGGGCAACACGCTCCTCGGCTCGCCGCTCGACCGCGACGGGCTCGTCGGCCTCGCGGCGCGCGCCGAGGGTCACCCCGACAACGTCGCCGCCGCGGTCTTCGGCGGCCTCACGGTCGCGTGCCCGACCGCCGCCGGGGTGAGCGCGGTCTCGCTCCCGGTGCCGCGCGAGCTCCAGTGGGTGGTGCTCGTGCCCGAGGTGACGAGCGCCACGGCCGACGCCCGCGCCGTGCTGCCGGCCGCCGTGCCGCGCGCCGACGCGGTGTTCAACGTCCAGCGCGTCGCCCTCCTGCTCGCGAGCCTGCAGGCCGGCCGCGTCACCGCGCTCGCGGCGGCGCTCGACGACCGGCTGCACCAGCCCTACCGGGAGAAGCTCTTCCCGTGGATGCCCGGCGTCGTGGCCGCCGCGCGCGCCGCGGGCGCGCTGGGCTGCGTGCTGAGCGGCGCCGGCCCCTCGCTCCTCGCGGTCGTCGCGGGCGACGCCGCGCGCGTGGCGCGCGCCATGGAGGACGCGCTCCGCGGAGCGGGCATCGCCGGCGCGGCGCGCGCGCTCGCCGTGGACACCCACGGCGCGGTCGCCCGCGCCGTCTGAATTGACTCGCGCCGCGCGCGGGTGCTAAGTGGAAGCCCCATGAGTGACGGGGTCCTGGCCGACCACGAGCTCCGCGCGGCCGTGCGCGAGGGCTGGATCGGTGCTGCGCCGACGATCACGGACGAGCAGTTCCAGCCGGCGAGCCTCGACCTCCGGCTCGGCACGACGGCCTACCAGCTCCGCGCGAGCTTCCTGCCCTTCGACGAGACGGTGCAGGACCGGCTCGGGAGCGACCTCGCGCAGAGCGACCTCGTCATCGACCGGGTGGCGCTCGAGCCGGGCGCGACGTTCCAGCCGGGGTCCGTCTACCTCGTGCCGCTCCTCGAATCGCTCCGGCTGCCGCCGCACGTGCGGGGCCGCTCGAATCCGAAGAGCACGACGGGCCGGCTCGACATCTTCACGCGCGTCATCACAGACCGGACGCCGCGCTTCGACGAGGTCCGCGCGGGTTACGCGGGGCCGCTCTACCTCGAGGTCTCGCCGCAGTCGTTCCCGGTCCGCGTGCACGCCGGCCTCTCGCTCAACCAGCTTCGCCTGCTCTCCGGCCAGACGGCCATGTCGGACCCCGAGCTCGCGCGCGTCTACCGCGCGTCGCCGCTCCTCCACGACGACGACGGGCGCCCGATCCCGATCGAGCGCGCCGTGTTCAACGACGGGCTCTGCATGGGGCTCGACCTCTCGGGCCGGGCGACCGACGGGATCATCGGCTACCGCGCCCATCCGAACCCGCCCGCGGTCGACCTCGCCCGGATCGACCACTACGATCCCACCGAGTTCTGGGAGCCGATCAAGCGGCCGGCGCGCGACAGCTACATCCTCGAGGCGAACCGCTTCTACATCCTCGTCTCGAAGGAGCGGATCCGCGTGCCGCCCGAGTTCGCGGCCGAGATGGTCGTCTACGACGCCGGCGCGGGGGAGATCCGCACGCACTACGCGGGGTTCTTCGATCCCGGGTTCGGCTACGGCGACGGAAGCATCCCGGGCACCAAGGTCGTGATGGAGGTGCGGGCCCGCGAGGTGCCGTTCATGGTCTACGACGGCCAGACGTCGTTCAAGGTGTGGTTCGAGCGCCTGCGGTCGCGCCCCGCGCGCGTCTACGGGGTGGGGCTCGCCTCGTCCTACCAGCACCAGACCCTCACCCTCAGCAAGCAGTTTCGGCGGTAGGAGGGGGCCCCGGATGTTAGAATCGGTCCAGGGAGGGCGCGATGGCTGAGCAGAAGAAGAAGGAGACCCGGCCCACCAAGCCCGCCGAGGGCGGCGACGGCGCTGCCGCCAGCCCGGAGCTCGCCAAGAAGGGCAAGAAGATCAAGGAAGACATCGACAAGCTCCTCGACGAGATCGACGACATCCTCGAGGAGAACGCCGAGGAGTTCGTGAAGAGCTACGTGCAGCGGGGAGGCGAGTAAGCGGTGCCGGTCTACGAGTACCGCTGCAAGCACTGCCAGAAGGAGTTCGAGAAATACGTCGCGGGCGCGACCACCGCGGTCGCGTGCCCGACGTGCCAGAGCCCCGACGTCATGCGGAAGCTGTCGGTCTTCGGCCTGAAGACCGCGCCCGCCGTCGCCTCGTCCGCGATGTCCTCGGGCGGGGGCTGCTGCGGCGGCGGCTGCGCCTGCCACTGATCCAGTTGCCTTCCGTCCGGTAGTCCGCCGATGGATCTCCGCCGCCTCGAGGTGTTCGCCAAGGTGGCCGAGCTCGGGAGCTTCTCGCGCGCCGCCGAGGCGCTGTCCCTCACCCAGCCCACGATCTCCGAGCACGTCCGGGCGCTCGAGAACGAGCTCGGCGTCCAGCTCCTCGACCGGCTCGGCCGCGGTGCTACGCCGACGCCCGCGGGGCAGCTCGTCCTCGGGTACGCGCGGCGGATCCTGGCGCTCGCGCGCGAGGCGCGCCAGGCGCTCGACCACTTCCAGGGGCGTCTCAGCGGCGAGCTCGTCGTCGGCGGCTCCACCATTCCCGGCGAGTACGTGCTGCCGGGGCTGATCGGCCGGTTCAAGACCCGGTATCCCGACATCTCCGTGTCGCTGCTCATCGGCTCGAGCCGCCAGGTCACGGCGTGGACCGACGATGGGCGCGTCGAGGTGGCCGTCGTCGGCGCGCCGCCGGCGCCGCGGTCGCTCGCGGCGCGCGAGCTCATGGCGGACGAGCTGGTCCTCGTCGTGCCCGCGGGTCACCCGTGGGCGGCCAAGAAGAGCGTGCCGCTCGGGGAGCTCAAGGCCGAGCCGCTCATCGTGCGCGAGCGGGGCTCGGGCTCCCGCGACGCCCTCGAGCGTGCGCTCGCCGAGGCCGGCGCCGCGCTCTCGGGGTTCCGGGTCGTCGGCGAGATGGGCTCGACCCAAGCGATCAAGCAGGCCGTGCGCGCGGGCGTGGGCCTCGCGATCGTCTCGAAGCGCGCGGTCGAGGACGAATGCCGCGCGGGGCTGCTCCACTGCGTGAAGGTGAAGGAGCTGCGCGTGGCGCGCTTCTTCTACCTCGTGACCCATCGCGCCCGGAGCCGCTCGCCGCTGGCCCAGGCGTTCGTGGCCTTCCTCGAATCCGAGCCGCTCGAGCGGCCGTCCTAAGGGCGGCATGGCCGAGCACACCCACACGGAGGTCCGGCTCACCTCGTACGCCGCCTGCGCCGGCTGAGCGTCCAAGATGGCTCCTGGAGATCTCCAGGAGGTGCTGGCGGCGCTCGGGCCCGCGCGGACCCATCCGGACCTGCTCGTCGGCCTCGGCGCGGCCGACGACGCCGCGGTCTGGCGCCTGGGGCCCGAGCTGGCACTCGTCGAGACCGTGGACTTCT
>DATFVL010000184.1 GCA_035260325.1 Candidatus Methylomirabilota bacterium
CGCTGCCGCATCGTCCGGCTCGACGCGCGGCACTGGATTCCGACCGAGCGCCCCGAGGAGATGCGCCGCGCGATCGAGGAGTTCTGTCGCGCTTGACCGTTTCCCCGCGGCGATGGTCTACTGAGTCGCCCGTGGACACGCCGCTCAAGCGCACTCCGCTCTACCAGGCGCACGTGAAGGCCGGCGCCCGCATGGTGCCGTTCGGCGGCTGGGAGATGCCGGTGCAGTACACGGGCATCGTCGAGGAGCACCGCACGGTGCGGAGCGCCGTCGGGCTCTTCGACGTGAGCCACATGGGCGAGTTCGAGGTGGAGGGCCCGAAGGCCCTGGCCGCGCTCCAGCACCTGACCACCAACGACGTCGCGGCCCTCGAGCCCGGCCACGTGCAGTATTCCGTCCTCTGCTACCCGAACGGGACGATCGTGGACGACCTCACCGTCTACCGCCTCGCCGGCGACCGCTTCATGCTCACGGTGAACGCGGGGAACATCGACAAGGACTGGATCTGGGTCACGGAGCACGGCGGGGGCGCGCGCTGGAAGAACGCGTCCACGGACACGGGTCTCATCGCCGTGCAGGGGCCGAAGGCGGAGGCGCTCGTCGGCCGGCTCGCCGACCAGGACGTGACGAAGCTCGGCTACTACCGCTTCGCGCGCGGCAAGATGGCGGGCGTCGCGACGCTGATCTCGCGCACGGGCTACACGGGCGAGGACGGCTTCGAGCTCTACGCGGCGGCCGCCGAGACCGAGCGCCTCTGGACCGCCCTGCTGGACGCCGGCCGCGGCGACGGCGTGGCGCCGATCGGGCTCGGCGCGCGCGACACGCTCCGGCTCGAGATGAAGTACGCGCTCTATGGCAACGACATCGACGAGACGACCAACGCGCTCGAGGCCGGGCTCGGCTGGGTCGTCAAGCCGGCGAAGGGCGAGTTCAGCGGCCGGGACGCCCTCGAGAAGATCCGCGCCGAGGGCGTCAAGCGGAAGCTTGTGGGGATCGAGATGGTGGACCGCGCTGTCGCGCGCCACGGCTATCCTGTCCTGAAGGCCGGCCGCCGCGTCGGCGTCGTGACCTCGGGCTCCTACGGCCCCTCGGTGGACAAGTACATCGCCATGGCGTATGTGGAGACGGCGCTCGCCGCAGTCGGCACCGAGCTCGACGTCGAGATCCGCGGCCAGGCGAAGGCCGCGCGCGTCGTCAAGACACCGTTCCATCCGTCACGCGTGAAAAAGGGGTAACGCCTCGATGGCGAACATTCCGAAGGAGCTCAGGTACACGCGCGAGCACGAGTGGGCGAAGCAGGAAGGCGACAGAGTACGAGTCGGTATTACCGACTATGCTCAGGAGCAGCTCGGCGATGTTGTATTCGTCGAGCTGCCGAAGGTCGGCGCCAAGGTCACGGCGGCGAAGGCCTTCGGCGTCGTCGAGTCGGTCAAGGCCGTCTCCGACCTCTTCGCGCCGGTCTCCGGCGAGGTCGTCGAGGCCAACGGTGAGCTGACGAAGAAGCCCGAGACGGTGAACCAGGAACCCTACGGCAAGGGCTGGATGATCGTCATCAAGTCCTCGAACAAGGTCGAGTGGGACCAGCTCCTGACGGCCCAGCAGTACGAAGACTTCCTGAAGCAGGCGGCCCACTGATGAAGTCGCGGTTCATCGCCAACACGACGGCCGAGCAGCGGCAGATGCTCGGCGTGATCGGCGCCGGCTCGATCGAGGACCTGCTCGTCAAGATCCCCGCGAAGGCGCGGCTCTCCCGGCCGTTGAACCTGGCGCCCGCCCTCGCCGAGACCGACCTGGTCCGCCACATGCGGGCGCTCGCCGCCCGGAACGCCGACGCCGACTCGCACGCCTGCTTCATGGGCGCGGGCTCCTACGACCACTACGTCCCGAGCCCGATCAGCCACATGGTCCTGCGCGGCGAGTTCCTCACGGCGTACACGCCCTACCAGCCCGAGGCGAGCCAGGGCACGCTCAGGACGATCTACGAGTACCAGACGATGATCGCCGAGCTGACCGGGATGGACGTGGCGAACGCGTCCATCTACGACGGCGCGTCGTCACTCGCCGAGGCGGCGCTGATGGCCCACGCCGTCACCGAGCGGAAGGAGATCGTCCTCTCGCGCGGCGTGAACCCGCTCTACCGCCGCGTCACCGCCACCTACTGCGAGGGGCCGGGCATCCGCCTGC
>DATFVL010000185.1 GCA_035260325.1 Candidatus Methylomirabilota bacterium
GCTCGGCGATCCCGCCGCGATCGCCGAGGCGGTCGCGCTGCTGACGCGCGCCGAGCGCCCGCTGCTCGTCGGCGGGAGCGGCGTGTGGTGGTCGGACGCCGCAGCCGCGTTCCGGACCTTCGTCGAGGCGACCGGCATCCCCTTCTACACGACGCCGATCTCGCGCGGGACCGTCCCGGAGGACCACGAGCTGGCCTTCCTGAACGCGCGCGCCAAGGCCTTCGCGGAGGCCGACGTGCTCCTCGCGGTCGGCACCCGCTTCAACTACGTCATCCAGTTCGGCCGTGCGCCGCGGTTCGCGGCGGACCTCAAGGTGATCCAGGTGGACCTGGACCCGCGCGAGATCGGCCACAATCGGGCGGTGGACGTCCCGATCGTCGGCGACGCCCGCGCGGTCCTCGAGCAGCTCGCCGCGGAGGCGCGCGGCCGGATCGACCGCGGCCGGTATGCCGCGTGGGTGTCGAAGCTCCGGGCGCTCGACCGCGAGAAGGCGGCCGAGATGGACAAGCAGATGAGCACGGACCAGACGCCGATCCACCCGCTCCGGCTCTGCAAGGAGGTCCGCGACTTCCTCCGGCGCGACGCGATCCTCGTCGTGGACGGCCAGGAGATCCTCAACTACGGGCGCCAGTCGATCCCGACCTTCGTGCCGGGGCACCGGCTGAACTCGGGCCCGTTCGGCTGCATGGGCGTGGGGCTGCCGTTCGGCATGGGCGCGAAGGTCGCGCGTCCCGACGCGCAGGTGGTCGTGCTCCACGGCGACGGCTCGTACGGGCTCAACGCGACGGAGATCGACACGGCGGTCCGCCACCGGGTGCCCGTCCTCGTCGTGATCAGCAACAACGGCGGCTGGACCGCCGACCCGCAGGGGACCAAGCCCGGGCGCAACCTCGGCTACACGCGCTACGACAAGGTCGCGCAGGACTTCGGCGCCCACGGCGAATTCGTCGAGAAGCCGCACGAGATCCGGCCGGCCCTCGAGCGCGCGTGGGCCTCGGGCAAGCCCGCCGTCGTCAACGTCGTGACCGACTTCAAGGCGCGCGCGCAGACGATCCGCTTCTCGGCGTATACCACGTAGGGAGACGGCATGGGCAAGGCCCTCGACGGGATCGTCGTCCTCGACCTCACGCAGTACGAGGCGGGACCGAGCTGCACGGAGATGCTGGCGTGGCTCGGCGCCGACGTCATCAAGATCGAGCCGCGGGGCGGCGAGCCGGGGCGGCGCGCGCTCTCCGAGCGGCCCGACACGGACGCGTGGTTCTTCCTGCTGCTCAACGCCAACAAGAGGAGCGTGACGCTCGACCTCAAGGCCGCGCGCGGGCGCGCGCTCTTCGAGCGTATGGTGGGCCGCGCCGACGTCGTCGTCGAGAACTTCGGGCCGGGCGCGATCGAGCGCCTGGGCTTCGGCTGGGAGACGCTCCGCCGGCTCAATCCGCGGATCATCTTCGCGTCGGTGAAGGGCTTCGGCAGCACCGGGCCCACCGCGGAGTACAAGAGCTTCGAGTGGATCGCGCAGGCGATGGGCGGCGCGATGAGCCTCACGGGCATGCCCGACGGCCCGCCGCTCCGCGCGGAGGCGGGGCTCGGCGACACGGGCGCGGGGCTCCACTCCGCGATCGGCATCCTCGCCGCGCTCGTGCAGCGCCAGAAGACGGGCGAGGGCCAGCGCATCGAGGTCGCGCAGCAGGACGCCGTGCTGAACCTGCTCCGCATCCACCTGCGCGAGCACTACACGACGGGCAAGCCGGTCCCGCGGCGCGGGAACCGATCGCCCGCCGCCGGGCCCTCCAACCTCTATCGCTGCCGTCCCTTCGGTCCGAACGACTACGTCTTCATCCACGTGGGGACGCTCGAGATGTGGCGGACGCTCACGCGGATCCTCGGGCGCCCGGAGCTCGGCGACGACCCGCGCTTCGCCGACCGCCAGGCGCGCGCCGACAGCGCCGAGGAGCTCGACCCGCTCGTCGAGGCGTGGACGGAGAAGCGGACGAAGCAGGAGGCGATGGAGATCCTGGCGGGGGCCGGCATCCCGTGCGGGGCCGTCCTCGACTCCGGCGAGGTCCTCGGCGACCCGTCACTCCGCGCGAGCGGCATGGTGGTCGAGCTCGAGCACCCGATGCGCGGCCGGTTCGCGATGCCCGGCAACCCCGTGCACCTCTCGGCCTCGCCCACGACCGTCACGCGCGCCCCGCTGCTCGGCGAGCACAACGCCGAGGTCTACGGCGCGTGGCTCGGCTGCGACGCCGAGGAGCTCCGGCGCCTCGAGAAGGACGGGGTCATCTGAAAGGGGATTCCATGCGCACGTACCACGACATCCGACTGAGCGACCGCGCGATCACGACGCGCGAGCTCCACGGCGAGGCGATCGTCAAGGCGGGCCGCTACCTGATTGCCCGGACGCTGGTCGACCTGGGCGCGGCCACCGTCGATCCGCTCGGCCCGGCGAACCCGCTGATCTTCTCGGCCGGGCCGTTCGCCGGTACCAGCTTCTCCAACGCCAACCGCACGAGCGTCGGCTGCAAGAGCCCGCTCACCGGCGGCATCAAGGAGGCGAACGGCGGCGGGACCTTCGCCTACGGCCTGGGCCAGCTCAGGATCGCCGGTCTCACGCTCCTCGACGCCTCGCCCGACTGGGTCGTCCTCCACGTGAAGAAGGACGGCGGCGTCGATTTCGACGATGCGCGGCCGTACCTCGGCAAGGGCAACTTCGAGGCGGCCGCGAGGCTCAAGGCGGCGTACGGAAAGAAGATCGCGTTCGCGCTCTGCGGCCCGGTGGGCGAGTACCTCGGGCTCATCGCGGGCATCGCGTACACCGACAAGGACGGCCGGCCCTCGCGCCTGTCGGCGCGCGGCGGCGTGGGCGCGGTGATGGGCAGCAAGAAGGTCAAGGCGATCGTGCTGGACCTCGACAAGATCCCGCCCTTCGAGGACCCGAAGAAGGTCACCGCCGCGATCAAGGACTACTCCAAGATGCTGCTGGCCGACGGTGTCGTGACGAACTTCTACGCGAAGATCGGCACGATGGGCATGGCCGACCTCCAGAACGTCCTGGGCGGCCTCCCCGTGCGCAACTTCAGCGCCGGCCAGCTCGCCGACGTCAAGGCCGGCGAGAAGTTCAAGATGGGCGGCGAGTACATCAGCCAGCTCAACACCTCGCGCGGCGGCGAGCACACTCACGCCTGCATGCCCGGGTGCGTGATCCAGTGCAGCAACGTGTACCACGACGCCGCCGGCAAGGAGGTCGTCTCGCCGGTGGAGTACGAAACCCTCGGCCTCCTCGGCTCGAACTGCGGCCTCACGGAGCCCGACGACCTCGCCCAGCTCAACTTCGTCGCCAACGACCTCGGCGTGGACACGATCGAGCTCGGCGGCATGATCGGCGTGCTGATGGAAGCCGGCCTCGGCGCCTTCGGCGACGTGAAGTTCATGACCGACTGCCTCGCCGAGATCCGCCGGGGGACGCCGCAGGGACGGCTCTGGGCGCAGGGCACCGCGCGCGTGGGCGCGCACTACAACGTCCGCCGCGTCCCCGTGATCAAGAAGCAGGCGATCAGCGCCTACGACCCGCGCGTGGTCGAGGCCACGGGCATCTCCATGATGGCGACGGCGCAGGGCGCGGACCACACGGCCGGCAACCTGCCGCGGCTCAAGACGCGCGAGATGGATCTCGACGCGCTGCTTGCCCAGAGCCTGACGGCGCAGACGAACTGCGCGGCCACCGACTCGCTCGGCCTCTGCATCTTCGGCCGCACGGTCACGGAGCCCAACACCGAGTGGCTCGCGAACGCCATCAATGCCGCCCACGGCACGAGCCTCACCAGGGACTTCTTCGCCGAGCTCGGCCGCGAGACGCTCAGGCTCGAGCGGGAGTTCAACCGCCGGGCGGGCTTCACCGAGAACGACGACGAGCTGCCGGAGTTCTTCTACCGCGAGCCGCTGTCGCCGACGAACCACGTCGCGCGCTTCCACGCGGCCGACGTGCACGGCATGTACGACCGTCTGCCGGCCTGACGGGGGCTCGGCGGCGCCGGTGATCCCGGGCGTCGCGGCCCGGGCG
>DATFVL010000186.1 GCA_035260325.1 Candidatus Methylomirabilota bacterium
GTGCTGGTGCCGTTCACGCGCGAGCACGACCGGGTGGCCTCCGCGATCCGCTCGGTGGAGGCCCACGACTTGCCCAACCGGCTCGCCGAGGCCCTCCACACCGCGCGGGCGCTGGTGGGCTCCGATCCGCGCGCCGAGATCCACGTCTTCACCGACGGCGCGTTCGTGCTCCCGCCGGGCCCCGAGACGAGCGACCCGCGCGTCCGGTGGATCGGCGTCGGGCGGCGGAGCCAGAACGTCGGCATCACCAACCTCTCCATCCGGAAGGCCTACTTCGGCTCCTTCGACTACCAGGCGTTCGTCTCGCTGGTGAACTTCACCGCCGAGCCGCAGACGTTCACGTTCACGCTCGAGCTCGACCGCCAGACGATCGCCGAGAAGCAGGTGACGCTCGAGCCGAGCGTGCGCCGCTCGGTGGTCCTGCCGTTCAGCCACGGGGGCGGCGGCACGGTGACGGCGCGTCTCGGGATCGACGACGACCTCGCGGTCGACGACGTGGCCTACGCCGTCCTCCCGCCGCCACGGAAGATCGGCGTCCTGCTCGTGAGCCCCGGCAACCTCTTCCTCGAGAAGGTGCTCCGGACGGATCCCCAGGTGGCGCTCGAGGTGAAGACGCCCGAGGAGTACGCGGGCGGCATGGCCGACGCGGACGTCGTCGTCCTCGACTCGATCACGCCGCCACGGGTGGGACCGGGGCGCTTCGTGTTCGTCAACATGGTGCCGACCGACGTGCCGCTCGAGGTGCTCGGCAAGATCGAGCGGCCGACGATCATGGACTGGGACCGCGCGCACCCGGTCATGCGGCACGTCGAGTTCGCCAAGGTCGCCATCGAGGACGCGCTGCGCGTCCGCCCGCTCGCCGCGGGCCGCCCGCTCGTCGAGGCGGTCGGCGGGCCGCTCATCTACGCGCTCGAGGAGCCCGACCGCAAGGCGCTCTTCATCGGCTTCGACCTCTTCAAGAGCGACCTGCCGCTCCGGATCGCGTTCCCGCTGATCCTCTCGAACGGCCTGCGCTGGCTCCACCCGGCGGGGCTCGACCAGTCGAGCCTGCAGTTCGCGGCCGGCCAGCCGATCCTCCTGCCGGTCGCCCACGGCGTGACGCGGGTGACCGTCACGACGCCCAGCGGCCGCAGGGTCAGCGCGCCGGTCACCCGCGGCGTGGTGAGCTTCACGGAGACCGACGAGGTCGGGATCTACACGCTGTCGACGGCGCGCGGCGAGACCCGCGTCGCCGTCAACCTGATGGACGCGAACGAGTCGAACCTGATGCCGCGGCCGCTGCCGGCGGCCGCCGGGCCCGCGGCCGTGGCGCCGGCGCCGATCCCGATCCAGCGCGAGCTCTGGCCGGCCTTCGTGCTGCTCGCCGCGGCGCTGCTCGCCGCCGAGGGGCTCCTCTACTGGCGCCGGCAGAGCGCGGGCCGCCTCCGCGTGCCCGCGGCGCCCGGCGACCGATGGGCGCTCGCGGTGCGCGGCGCGCTGGTCGTCGTCCTGCTCCTGAGCCTGCTGCGCCCGAGCGTGCCGCGCTGGGTGGACCGGATGAACGTCGTCTTCCTCCTCGACCTGTCCGACAGCGTGAGCCTCGCGGCGCGCGAGCGCGCCTACCGGTTCGTCGCCGAGGCCGCGCGCTCGATGCGGGGCGGCGACCGGCACGGCGTGATCGTCTTCGGCGAGTCGGCGGTCGTGGACGAGGCGCTCACGAACCGGCCCGCGATCGAGCGGCCGAAGGCGCAGGTGGACGGGCGGGGCACCGACATCTTCCAGGCGATCCAGCTCGCCCTCGCGATGCTGCCCCCGGGCCAGGCCAACCGCGTCGTCATGCTCACCGACGGCCGGCAGAACCAGGGCAACGCCCTCGCGGGCGCGCAGGCGGCGAAGGACGCGGGCGCCGACCTCCACTACGTCCCGGCGCCGCTCACGTTCACGCAGGAGGTCGTCGCCGAGGCGCTCCTGCTCCCGCGGGAGGTCAAGTACGGCGAGCCGTTCCAGGCGAAGGTGGTGGCGTGGAGCCACCGGGAGACGCAGGGGCGGCTCTCGCTCTTCCGCAACGGCGAGTTCCTGGGCTCGCAGGTGGTCCGGCTCGCGGCGGGCAAGAACGTCTTCAGCTATCGCCAGGCGCTCGACGCGAGCGGCATCCACGTCTACCAGGCCGCGCTCGAAGTGGACGGCGACACGATCGAGGAGAACAACCGCGCTATCGGCGCGATCGTCGTGCGTGGCCGCCCGCAGGTCCTGCTCGCGGAGAAGGACCGGGCCCACGCCCAGTCGCTCGCGGCGGCGCTCCGCGCGCAGAACATCGAGGTGACCGTCGTCGAGCCCGCCGGGGTCCCGAGCGACCTCGCGGGGTTCCAGAAGTACGACGGCCTCGTGCTCTCGAACGTCTCGTCGCTCAAGCTGACGCGCGCCCAGATGGGCCACATCCGCGACTACGTGCGCGACTACGGCGGCGGCCTCGTCATGATCGGCGGGGAGGAGAGCTTCGGGCTCGGCGGCTACTACCGCACGCCGGTGGAGGAGGCGCTGCCGGTCACGATGGAGGTCAAGCAGAAGGTCGAGATCCCGAGCCTCGCCGTCGTGCTTTCGATCGACCGCTCGGGCTCGATGGCGATGTCCACGGACGAGAAGGTGACCAAGCTCGACCTCGCCAAGGAGGCCGCCCACCTCGTCGTGGACCTGCTCGACGAGCGGAACGAGGTCGGGGTCATGAGCTGGGACACCGAGTTCCTGTGGGACGCGCCGGTGCGCCAGGCGAAAGACAGGCAGGCGATCCACCACGCGATCGCCACGATCAAGGCGGGCGGCGGCACCGACGGCTACCCCGCCCTCAAGGAGTCGTACGCGGTCCTGTTCGAGCGGCCCGCGCTCCTGAAGCACGTCATCTTCCTCTCCGACGGGCAGATGACGCGCGGCGACTTCCAGGGGCTGCTGCGGCGGATGGCGAAGGACAAGATCACGGTCTCGACCGTCGCGATCGGCAAGGACGCCGACATCCAGCTCATGGTGGACGTCGCCAAGTGGGGGAAGGGCCGCTTCTACTACACCGAGGACTCCCAGACCATTCCGCGCATCTTCACCCTCGAGACGCAGCTGGCCTCGAAGGCGTCGTTGGTCGAGCAGCCCTTCAAGCCCCAGCTCACGTCGCCGAACCACGAGGCGATGCAGGAGATCGACTGGAAGAACGTGCCGCCCCTCGGCGGCTACGTCGCGACCACGCTCAAGTCCTCGGCCGAGCTGGTGCTCATGAGCCACCAGGAGGATCCGGTGCTCGCGACGTGGCGCTACGGGCTCGGGCGCTCGGCCGCGTTCACGTCGGACGCCAAGGCGAAGTGGGGCGTCCTCTGGCTGCGCTGGCGCGACTTCAACAAGTTCTGGTCGCAGCTCGTCCGCTGGACGCTGCGGAGCGGGTCGCGCAGCGACACCGTCGCGATCGTGGAGCGGCGCGACGCCCTGGGTGAGATCACCGTGGACGCGGTGGACCCGAAGGGCGAGTTCATCAACTTCCTGGACTCCCAGGTCGGCGTGGTCGCGCCGAACCGCGAGCGCTCGGTCATCGACCTCGAGCAGGTGGGGCCCGGGCGCTACCGCGGGCGCTTCCCCGCGTCGCAGGAGGGCGTCTACCTCGTGGGCATGGCCCAGCGGCGAGGCGACCGCGTCATCGGCTCGCAGCTCGCGGGGCTGGTGGTCCCGTACGCGCAGGAGCTGCGCGACCTCGGCGTGGACGAGACGCTGCTCCGCGAGCTGGCGGAGCTGACCGGCGGCGCCGCGCTCGAGAAGCCGCACGACGCGTTCCTCAAGGCGCGGCGCCGGTCGCGCATCTCCGTCGAGATCTGGCCGTGGCTGGTCGTGGCGGTGGCGGTGCTGCTGATCCCGGAGATCGCGCTGAGGCGGCTCGGGCCGGGCGCGTTCGCCCCGCTGGCGGCGCTCGTCCGCCGTCGCGTCGGCCGGAAGGAGGTCCCATGATGGGTGGGCTCGGACGGCGGTCCCGGCTCGGTCCGCTCGTGCTCGCGGCGGTCCTCGTCGCGTCCGGGGGGGCCACGGCGAGCGTCAAGCCGCGCGCGTTCGTCGTCCTGCCGTTCGACGCGAGCGCGCTCGGCCGGGAGGAGCAGTGGCTGGGCGAGGGGGTCGCGCAGGTGGTCACGCTCGGCCTGACCCAGCACGGGGCCGTCGTGCAGATCGAGCGCGCGCGCGTGCACGCGTACGGGCAGCCGGAGGTCTGGGGCGAGGCGGCCGTGCTCCACGCGGCGCGCGGCGTGCGCGCCGAGGCGGCGGCCTTCGGGCGGATCGAGCGGCGCGGCGACGAGTACGTCGTCCAGGCGCGGCTGCTGGAGGTGAAGGCCGGGGGCGGCGACACCACCGCGTTCGAGCCCATCACGGCGCCGGAGGGCGAGCTCCTCGCCAAGATCGCGGCGCTCCCGCTCCTCTACGCCCGGACGCTTCGCATCCCGGTGACGGACCCCGAGGCGGCGCGAATCGAGCGCGCGGCGCGGCCGACGACCTCGCTGCGCGCCTTCGAGCTCTACGCGCGCGGCATGGTGGCGACGCAGCGCGGGAACCAGGAGGGCAACGAAGCGGCGGTCGACCTGCTCGCGCGCGCGATCGAGGCCGACCCGAACTTCGTCGTCGCCCACTACATGCTGGGCGTCGTCCACCAGGCGCTCGGCAACCGCTGGAAGGCCGCCGCGCAGTACCGCGCGTCGACGCAGCTGGACGCCGCCTATCCGGAGCCCTACAAGGCGCTCGGCGACCTGTTCCTCGCGGCGCCGCGCCGCCTCTTCGACCAGGCGGTGGAGGCGTACAGCAAGGCGATCGAGCTGCGGCCGTTCTACGCCGACGCCTACGTGGGGCTCGGCGAGGCGCGCGCGGCGAAGGGCGAGGTGGACGGCGCGATCGGCGCCTTCCAGAAGGCGCTCGTCTTCAACCCGGTGAACCCGAAGGTGTACATGAGCCTCGGCAAGATCTACTACGCGGAGAAGGGCCTCTATTACGAGTCGGTCAACGCCTACAAGCGCGCGATCGAGCTCGACCCGCAGCTCATCGAGGCGCGGATGGGGCTCGGCGAGGTCTACGAGGAGAAGGGCCTCTACAAGGAGGCGATCGAGGAGTACCGGCGGGTCATCGAGCTGGACGAGAAGAACACGGGCGCCCTCTACAACCTGGCGCTCGTGTACGAGAAGGTGGATCCCCGCGAGGCGATCGCCCACTGGGAGCGCTACATCCAGCTCGCCTCACCGCTGCAGTCCGAGAAGGACTGGGTGGACGTCGCGCGTCAGCACCTCAAGAAGCTGAAGGGGCAGGTCAGGGACTAGGCGAGCAGCGACTGGAGCTTCGGCCGGTCGAAGCCGACCACGACCTGGTCGTCCACGACGATTACCGGAATCTGCATCCGCCCCGTGAGCCGCACGAGCTCGTCGCGCGCCTCCGCGTTCTCGGCCACGTTGAGGTCCTCGAACGGCACGCCCTGAGACGAAAGAAACTCTTTCGCCGCGCGGCAAGGGCCTCAGGTCGGGCTCGAGTAGACCCGGACGGAATGACTGCGCATGGGCGCCTCCCTTCTAATCTATGCGCGGCTTGCTCGCGGCCATGGGTATCATACTTGGGATGAGGGCGCGGGCCGCAGGGTTTCGGAGTCTCCCGTGGACGAGCTGAGAAAGGATCCGACGCGCGGGCACTGGGTGCTCATCCGGCCCAAGGGCAAGCCCCCGCTGACCGGTGAATGCCCGTACTGTCCGGGCGCCGAGCACCTCACCGCGCCGGAGATCGCCGCCTACCGCAAGGACGGGTCCGCGCCGAACGCGCCGGGCTGGTCGGTGCGCGTGGTCCCGGAGGGCGACGCGTACTTCCGCATCGAGTGTGACCTCGTGCGCGAGGGCGTCGGCATGTTCGACATGATCACGCCGCGCGGCGCCTCCGAGCTGATCCTCGAGTCGACCCGCCACGAGGACACGCTCGCGACGATGAGCCCGGACGCGCTGGAGACGGTGCTGTGGATGTACCGCGACCGTCTCGTGGACCTGAAGCGCGACGGCCAGATCCGCGACATCCTGGTGTCGCGGCGCCACAAGAAGCCGGGCGTGTCGACGCACCACCCGTACTCGCGCGTGACGGCGATCCCGATCGTCTTCGACGAGACGCGCCGCGAGCTCCGCGAGGCGCGCGAGTACTATCAGTACAAGCGCCGCTGCCTCTACTGTGACATGCTCCGCCAGGAGAGCGGCGCCGAGGACCGCGTGGTGCGCCTGACACCCTTCTTCGCGGCGATCGTCCCGTACGCGGCGCGGACGCCGCTCGAGACCTGGATCCTCCCGCGCCAGCACGGCTGCTCCTACGAGGACACGCTGGGCCCCGAGAGCGCGCGCGACCTCGCGCGCCTGCTGTCCGAGTACTTCCGCGCGCTCGCGCAGGCCTTCGCCGACCCGGGCTTCGAGATGGAGCTCCACACGGCGCCGAACCTCAGGTCGCGCATCCTGCAAGGGGACTGGGCGACGATCCGCGACGACTATCACTGGCACGTCGAGATCGTCCCGCAGCCCGAGCGCGCGAACCGCCTCGGCGGGATCTTCGTCAACGAGACGGCACCGGAGGTCTCCGCGGCGGAGCTGCGCCAGGCGTGGCCCGGCGGCGCCGCGGGCCGGCCTCAGGGGTAGAGGCCCCGGACCCTGTAGCCCTCCGCCACGCGGCGGATGCCTTCCATGAGCGCGGCCGTCCGGAGATCTGTGCCCTCCTTCTGGCCGAGCGCCCAGACACGGTTGAACGCCCGCGTCATCACCTCCTGGAGCCGCGAGGTGATCTCGCTCTCACGCCAGAAGTAGTACTGGAGGCCCTGCACCCACTCGAAGTAGGAGACGATCACGCCGCCCGCGTTGGCCAGGATGTCGGGGATCACCGTGACGCCGCGCTCGCGCAGGATCGCGTCGGCCTCGGGCGTCGTCGGGCCGTTCGCGCCCTCGGCGACGACCGTCGCCTTGATGCGGGCGGCGTTGTCCTCGCGGATCTGGCCGCCGATCGCGGCGGGGATCAGGACGTCGCAGGGCCGCTCGAGGAGGTCGGCGTTCGAGACCGGCTCGCTGCCCGGGAAGCCGCCGACTCCGCCGGTCTGGGCGATGTGCGTCTCGAGCTGGCGGATGTCGATCCCGTGCGGGTTCCAGATGCCCCCCTTGACGTCGCTCACGCCCACGATGATCGTCCCGTCGCGCCAGAGCAGTCGCGCGGCGACGCCGCCGACGTTGCCGAAGCCCTGGACGATGACCTTCCGGCCCTTGATCTCCATGCCGAGGCGGCGGGCAGCCTGGAAGAGCGCGTAGACGATTCCGCGGCCCGTCGCCTCCCGACGCCCGGCGGAGCCGCCGACGATGAGCGGCTTGCCGGTCACCACGCCCGGAACGCTCTTGCCCTGGGTCATCGAGTAGGTGTCCATCATCCAGGCCATCGTCTGCTCGTCGGTGCCGAGGTCGGGGGCGGGGATGTCGAGGTCGGGGCCGATCAGCAGGATGATCTCCGCGGTGTAGCGGCGCGTCAGGTGCTCGAGCTCGCGCTGCGAGAGCTCGCGCGGATTCACCCGCACGCCGCCCTTGGCGCCCCCGTACGGTAGGCCCATCAGGGCGCACTTCCAGCTCATCAGCATCGCCAGCGCCGTGACCTCCCCGAGGCTCACGTCCTTGTCGTACCGGAGGCCGCCCTTGGTCGGGCCGAGGACCGTGCTGTGATGGACCCGGTACCCGAGGAAAACCTTGGTGTTTCCGTCATCCATCCTGACGGGGATCGAGACCACGAGCGCCCGCCGTGGTAGGCGCAGGCGCTCGTGGACGTCGGCTTCGAGGTTGAGCCTGGCGGCCACGCGGTCCAGTTGGGCCAGGGCCGTCTTGTACATCGGGGAGTCGTCGAACTCGGATTTCTCCGTCATCTCAAGAGTTTCCCTTGACAGACCCCTTCCGGGCTGTCAAACTACGACTAATTTCGTCGCCGATTAGAAATGTCGGCGATAATAAGAGGGTCAGAGAAACCAATGCTCCGGTTCACCAAGCGCGCCGATTACGGGTTGATGGCGATTCATTATATCGCCGTCCACGACGGCCCCGGCACGATCAGCGCCAAGCGGATCGCCGAGGAGTTCGGGATCCCGCCGGAGCTGCTCGCGAAGGTCCTCCAGCGGCTGGCGAAGCGGCGGCTGATCGTGAGCCAGAACGGTCCCAAGGGTGGTTACGCGCTCGCGCGCCAGCCGAACGAGATCACCGTGGGCGAGGTGATCCGTGCGCTCGAAGGGCCGATCAGCATCGTGAGCTGCATGGACCACGGCGGTTGCCCGCAGGAGCCGCGCTGTAATCTCAAGCGGCCGGTGCAGAAGCTCCAGGCGGCGATCAGCCAGCTGCTCGACACGATGAGCCTGGCGGAGCTCACGAGCGACGACATCCCCGAGATCCTCTCGATCCGGGCGTAAGGAGACGGTGCCCATGGCCCTGAAGTTCCCGATCTTCATGGACGCGCAGTCGACGACGCCGGTGGACCCGCGGGTCGTCGACGCGATGCTGCCGTACTTCACCGAGAAGTTCGGCCATCCGGCGAGCCGTAACCACCCGTTCGGCTGGGAGGCCGAGGCGGCGGTCGACGCGGCGCGTGCGCAGCTGGCGCGCCTGATCGGTGCCCGCGACCCGAAGGAGCTCGTCTTCACGTCGGGGGGGACGGAGTCGATCAATCTCGCGCTCAAGGGCATCGCCGAGATGTACCGGGAGAAGGGCAACCACATCGTCACGACGGTCATCGAGCAGCGGGCGGGCCTGGACGTGTGCAAGCGCCTCGAGCGGCAGGGCGTCGAGGTCACGTACGTGGGCGTGCAGCCGGACGGTCTCGTGGACGTCGAGGCGATCCGCAAGGCGATCACCGACAAGACCATCCTGATCTCGGTGATGTTCGCGAACAACGAGATCGGGACGATCCAGGACATCGCCGCGATCGGCAAGCTCGCCAAGGAGAAGGGCATCATCTTCCACACGGACGCGACGCAGGCGCTCGGGAAGATCCCGGTGGACGTGGAAGGGATGGGCATCGACCTGCTCTCGTGCACCTCCCACCTGGTCTACGGCCCGAAGGGCGTCGGCGCGCTGTACGTCCGGCGCAAGGGGCCGCGCGTGCGCATCGCGCCGCTCATCGACGGCGGCGGCCACGAGCGTGGGATGCGGTCGGGCACGCTGCCGGTGCCGCTCATCGTCGGGTTCGGCCGCGCCGCGGAGCTCTGCGGCGAGGTGATGGCGGAAGAGCGCGTGCGTCTGGCGAAGCTGCGCGACCGGCTTCAGGATCTGATCCTCTCCAACGTGGACGAGGCGTTCCTGAATGGGCACCCGGAGCGGCGCCTGCCGCACAACCTGAACATCTCCTTCGCCTACGTCGAGGGCGAGTCGTTCCTGATGGGCCTGAACAAGGAGACCGCGCTCTCCTCGGGCTCGGCCTGCACCTCCTCGACGCTCGAGCCCTCGTACGTCATCGCGGCGCTCGGGGCGAGCGCGGAGCTCGCGCATTCGTCCATCCGGTGGAGCCTCCACCGCTTCAACACGGAGGAGGAGGTCGACTACGTGGGGAAGCGGACGATCGAGGTCGTCACGCGGCTCCGCGAGATGTCGCCGCTCTACGAGCTCGCCAAGGAAGGCGTCGATATCAAGTCCATCCAGTGGAAGGCTGAGTAAGGGAGGCCGCGCATGGCGTACAGCGAGAAGGTCGTCGATCACTACAACAACCCGCGCAATGTCGGCTCGTTCGCGAAGGACACGCCGGGCGTCGGGACGGGGCTCGTGGGCGCGCCGGAGTGCGGCGACGTGATGAAGCTCCAGATCAAGGTGAATGTCGAGACCGGCGTGATCGAGGACGCGAAGTTCAAGACCTTCGGGTGCGGCAGTGCGATCGCGTCGTCGAGCCTGGCGACCGAGTGGCTGAAGGGCAAGTCCGTCGACGAGGCCGCCAAGATCAAGAACACCGACATCGTGAACGAGCTGAAGCTGCCGCCGGTGAAGATCCACTGCTCGGTGCTCGCCGAGGACGCGATCAAGGCGGCGCTGTCGGATTACAAAGAGAAGTGGGCCGCCGCGAATGCGGCGGCTGAGTCGAAATAGGGACGGGAGGCGAGGCGCCATGGCGGTGACGTTGTCCGAGGCTGCGGCCAAGCAGGTGAAGGAGCTGAAGCAGGCCCAGAATCTGCCCGACACCGTCTTTCTTCGCATGGGCGTGAAGGGCGGCGGGTGCTCCGGACTCTCGTACGCGCTCGAGTTCGACAGCGAGAAGGGCCCGCACGACAAGGAGTTCGAGATCGACGGGATCAAGATCGTGGTGGACAAGAAGAGCTACATCTACCTGAACGGCACCACGCTCGACTACGTCCAGCAGGGGCTGACGGGCGGCTTCACATTCGTCAACCCCCAGGCGAAGTCGAGCTGTGGATGCGGGACGTCGTTCTCGGCATAGTCGGGTCCGCCGAACCAACGCGAACGGGCCCGGCGGAGGGCCCGTTCGCATTTTGAGGAGTCGATAGGGCGCATGGATTACTTCGAGGTCTTCGGGCTCCCCCGGAGGCTCCGTCTGGACGCGGCCGAGCTGCAGCGGAAGTTCTACGAGCTGTCGCGACGCACGCACCCGGACTTCCACCAGGCGGAGCCCGCGGAGGCGCAGGCGCGCGTGCTCGAGACCTCCGCGCGGCTCAACGCGGCGTACCGCGCGCTGCGCGACCCAATCGCGCGCATCGAGTACCTCGTGCGCCTCGAGGAGGGACGGGACACCAAGGAGGGCGCCGCCGAGAAGCCCAAGGCGCCGCCGGAGCTGCTCGCGGAGATGTTCGAGATCCAGGAAGCGCTGGAGGAGGCGAAGGCCGGCGGCCTCGACGCCGCGGGGCGTGGGGCCCTGGCGACGCAGCGGGACCGGCTGGCCGCGCGCGTGCTCGGGATCGAGTCGGACCTCGCCGGGCGGCTCAGCGAGGCCTGGGACCGGGCGGCGGCCGAGCAGCGGCGGCGCCTCATCGGGCAGTTCAAGGAGGCGCTCGCGGCGCGCGCGTACCTCCGCACCGTGATCGACGATCTGGGCACGGTACTCGGAGAGAGCCAGGACGGACATGTCGCGAATCGTCGGCATTGACCTCGGGACCACGAACAGCCTCGTCGCCTACGTGGACGACGCGACGGGGCTGCCGCGGGTGATCCCCGACCGGGAGGGGCAGGCGCTCCTGCCGTCGGTCGTCGCCTTCACGCCCGCCGGCGTCCTCGTGGGCGCCGCGGCCAAGCGCCAGCTCGTGCGCCGGCCCGAGACGACCGTGTACTCGGTGAAGCGGCTGATGGGCCGCGGCTACGAGGACGTCAAGGACGAGCTGTGCTACTTCCCGTTCAGGGTGCGGCCCGGCGACGGGATCGTGAAGATCCAGGTCGGTGACCGCGAGGTGACGCCGCCCGAGGTCTCGGCGATCGTGCTCAAGTCGCTCAAAGAGCGCGCCGAGGCGCACTTCGGCGAGCCGGTCGAGAAGGCCGTGATCACCGTGCCCGCGTACTTCGACGACGCCCAGCGCCAGGCCACGAAGGACGCCGGGCGCATCGCCGGCCTCGACGTCGTGCGCATCGTCAACGAGCCGACGGCGGCCTCGCTCGCCTACGGGCTCCACCGGCTCCGGGAAGGCGTCATCGCCGTCTACGACCTCGGCGGCGGGACGTTCGACATCTCGATCCTGCGCGTCAAGGACGGCGTCTTCGAGGTGCTGGCGACGAACGGCAACACGCGTCTCGGCGGCGACGACTTCGACCGCGCGATCGTCGTGTGGCTCCTCGACGACATCCTGGCCGGGCATGGCGTGTACCTCGGGCGCGACAACGAGGCGATGCAGGAGCTCCGGCTCGCGGCCGAGGCGGCCAAGATCCGCCTCTCGACGGACGAGCGGACGGCGCTCACGATGCCGTTCGACGCGTTCACCTATCACCGCGAGATCACCCGCGCCGACGTCGAGGCCCTGATCGGCAAGCTCGTGGAGTCGACGCTCGGGCCCTGCCGGATGGCGCTCGCCGACACGGGGCTCGCCGCGGCGGACATCGACGAGGTCGTGCTGGTCGGCGGCTCGACCCGCGTGCCCCTCGTGCGGCGGCGGGTGCAGGAGCTCTTCGGCAAGACGCCGCACAGCCAGCTCAACCCCGACGAGGTCGTCGCGCTCGGCGCGGCGGTGCAGGCGCAGATCCTCGCCGGCGGGATCACCAATATGCTCCTGCTCGACGTGACGCCGCTCTCGCTCGGGATCGAGACGCTCGGCGGGATCGTGAGCGTGCTCATTCCACGCAACACGACGATCCCGACGAGCGCGCGCGAGATGTTCACCACTTCGGTGGACGGCCAGACGGTCGTGGACATGCACGTCGTCCAGGGCGAGCGCGAGCTCGCCAAGGACTGCCGCTCGCTCGCCCGCTTCGAGCTCCGCGGCGTCGACCCGATGCCGGCCGGGATGCCGAAGATCGAGGTGACGTTCCTCATCGACGCGAACGGGATCCTCCAGGTGACCGCGAAGGAGCTGCGGACGGGGAAGGCCGCGGCGATCGAGGTGAAGCCGACCTACGGCCTCGCCGAGGGCGAGATCGAGCGCATGGTGGAGGAGTCGTTCGCGTACGCGGAGGCGGACGTGGAGGCACGGCTCCTCATCGAGGCGCGGAACGAGGCGGACACGGTGAGCACGCACGTCGGGCGCGCGCTGCGCCAGGGCGGCGAGCTCGTCGCCGCCGAGGAGCGCGAGCGCATCCGCGCCGCCCTCCAGGAGCTGCGCGCGGCGCGGGCGACCGACGACCGCGACCGCATCCACGCGGCGACCACCGCGCTCAACCGCGCGACCGAGCACCTCGCCGAGGTGATGATGGACGCCGCGCTCAAGGGGGCGCTCGGCAGCAAGCGCGCGGCGGAGATCATGGAGACGTAATGGCCGTCTATAAGGTCACGTTCCTCCCGCTGAACGTCACCGTGGAGGTGGACCCGGCGAAGTTCCCGCTCCAGGAGGACGGCCTCCCCGGCTCGCTTCTGGACATTGCGCTGGGAAACAACATCGATCTGCAGCACAACTGCGGCGGCAAGTGCGCCTGCACGACCTGTCATGTCATCGTGAAGGCGGGGGCGGAGAACCTGTCCAAGATGGAAGAGGACGAGGAGGACCGGCTCGATACCGCCGAGGGTCTCACGCTCCATTCCCGCCTGGGTTGTCAGGCGGTCGTGGGAGGTGATGTCGTCGTGGAAATTCCACTGTCCGGGCGAGGCGGTCACAAGGTGCCGGAGTAGCTCGTATGAGCATGACGTGGCGCGACACCGAGGACATCGCGATCGCGCTCAGCGAGCGCCACCCGGACCTCGACCCGCTGACGGTCCGCTTCACGGACCTCCACCGGTGGGTGACGGAGCTCCCGGGCTTCTCCGACGACGCGAAGGCTTCGAACGAATCGACCCTGGAGAAGATCCAGATGGCCTGGCTGGAGGAGTACCGCAACCGATGAGCGTGGCGCGCCGGGAGGGCAGATCCCTCGTCGACCACGCTGGCCCCAATGCGCCAGCCAGCGCTCGATGCGGTGCGATCCTGACCGACCCCAGAAGCTACGGGTCTCCGAGAGATCTGCCCTCCCGGCTCCGCGTCACGGGTCTCGGAAGGGTTCCCGCCCCCGGCCGCGACGGCATCGGTGCGGCACGGCTACCAGGTGATGACGTGGTCGGACTCGAAGATCAGGTCGAGGAGCCGGGAGTAGGACAGCTCGTCGGGGACGCGGTGGACGGCGGCGCCGGTCGGGAGCGCGGGCCGCGCGGCGCCCGGCAGGAGCACGACGGTCACGCGGTCGCCGGCGCCGAGGCTCTGCTCGATCGCGGCGCGGGCGAGGGCCGCGTCGGAGGTCTTCAGGAGATGGAGCACCGCCGCCATCAGAACACGAGGACGCGGCGCCCCTGGCGCAGCAGCTCGGCGATTCGCTCGCGCGTGACGGGGATGACCTCGTGCGCATCGGCGTTCCAGTCGGGAGCTGGAGGGATCGCGTCCGTCTCGACGTGGAAGGGGATGCCGAGCGCCTTGAGATTCGCGCGGAACTTATTGATGTCGTCGCCGTCCACGAGGTCGTCGGTGTCCTCGTCGAGCAGGTGCGCCGCCGGCCCGGTGAGCACGAACGTCACGTCGTTCTCGCCGGCGACGATGCCGAGCCCGATGCGCATGGCCTCGTTGGCCCGGTGCGACGCGCGCGGGTCCGCCGAGATCAGGACGACGACCGGCGGACGCTCGGGCACGGATTCAGTTGAGCGCGACGAAGCGGTCGGTGCCGTTGATCAGGTCGGTCAGCACCACGAGGCCGCAGTAGGTGACGCGGTCGGCGTCCTTGAGGGGAATGCGGCGCTTCTGGCAGCCGTAGGCGCACACGAAGAGCTTCGCGCCGCGGTCGGGCAGCGCGCGGATGCGCGGGTCGTCGAGCGCGCGGACGCCGTCGTCGATCAGGTACAGATAGAGCTCGGCGCCGCGGTCGAGCGCCGCGCCCGCGAGCCCCACGGCCGTCTCGAGGTTCGCGTGCTCGAGCCCCGTGGACAGCAGCACACCGAGTTTCTTCTTCGCGAGGTCCATCGCGGATCGAGCGTAGCACCGTACTGAACAGGAGAGCAAGGGAATGAGCCGACGAGTGTATCTCGATCACAACGCATCGACGCCCGTGCACCCCGAGGTGCTGGCCGAGATGGTGCCGTTCTTCGCCGAGGTCTACGGGAACCCCTCGAGCATCCACGGCTTCGGGCGCGAGGCGCGCGACGGCGTCGAGCAGGCGCGCGAGCGCATCGGGCGCTTCCTCACGGTCCCGCCGCAGGAGATCGTCTTCACCTCGGGCGGCACGGAGTCCGACAACTTCGGCGTGAAGGGCCTGGCGTGGGCGCGCGGCAAGGGGCACCTCATCACGTCGCGCGTCGAGCACCACGCGGTCCTGCGGACCTGCCAGGCGCTCGAGGCGCACGGCTTCGACGTCACCTACGTCGGCGTGGACGCCCACGGCGTGGTGGACCCGGACGACGTCCGGCGCGCCCTCCGGCCCGACACGATCGCGATCAGCCTCATGCACGCCAACAGCGAGGTGGGGACGCTCCAGCCGATCGGCGCGATCGGCCGCCTCGCGCGCGAGTGCGGGATCCCCTTCCACGTGGACGCCGTCCAGACCTTCGGCAAGCTCCCGCTCGACGTCGAGGCGCTCGGCGTGGACGTGCTCTCGTTCTCGGGCCACAAGATCTACGGCCCGAAGGGCATCGCCGGGCTCTACGTCAGGAAGGGCACCCGGATGGTTGCGATCCAGCACGGTGGCGAGCACGAGCGGCGCCGGCGCGCCGGGACCGAGAACGTGCCCGGCATCGTCGGCCTCGGCAAGGCGGTCGAGGTGCGGGCCCGCGACATGCGCGCCGAGGCGGAGCGGGTCACGGCGCTGCGGAACCGCCTGTGGGAGGGCGTGCGGGCCCGCGTCCCGGAGATCCGGCTCTCGGGGCACCCGACGGAACGGCTGCCCGGCACGGCGAGCCTCCTCGTCCGCCACGTGGAGTCGGAATCCATCGTGCTCGGCCTGGATCTCAAGGGCATCGCGGTGTCGGCCGGGTCGGCCTGCACCGCGGGCAACGTCGAGCCGTCGCACGTCCTGGTCGCGATGGGGGTGCCGCTCGACTGGGCCATGGGCGCGGTGCGCTGCTCGCTCGGCCGCTCGACCACCGCGGAGGACATCGACTACGTGATCGAGAGCGTCGAGACGGTCGTGACGAAGCTCAGGCGGGCGATGCCGGTCGGGGCGGCATGAGGTACAGCGAGACGCTCGTGGACCACTTCCTCAACCCGCGCAACGCGGGGTTGATGCGCGAGCCCGACGGCACCGGCGAGGGCGAGTACGCGGGCTGCGGCGACCTCGCGCGCTTCTTCCTCCGCGTCCGCGCCGGGCGGGCGGTGGAGGTGCGCTTCCAGACGTACGGCTGCGGCCCGACGATCGCGGCGGCGAGCATCGCGAGCGAGCTCAGCCGCGGGCGCACCGTCGACGAGCTCCGCCGCCTCACGGCCGAGGAGATCGAGTCGGCGCTGGAGGGGCTGCCCGCGGACCGCAGGCACGCCGCCGACGTCGCGGCCGCCGGGCTTCGCGCGGCCGCGCACGATTATCTCAGTCGGGAGGGGGCGCATGTTTGAGGCGATCCGGCGGGACATCGAGGCGGTGCTCGAGCGCGACCCGGCGGTGCGCTCGAAGCTCGAGGTGGTGCTGTGCTATCCGGGCGTCCACGCGCTCGTGCTCCACCGCCTGGCCCACCGGATCTGGCTGGCGGGCTGGACGACGCTCGCGCGCTTCGTGTCGCACGTCGCACGCTTCCTCACGGGCATCGAGATCCACCCGGCGGCGAAGCTCGGCCCCGGCCTCTTCATCGACCACGGCATGGGCGTGGTCATCGGCGAGACGGCCGAGGTCGGGGAGGACGTGACGATCTACCAGGGCGTGAGCCTCGCGGGGACGAGCCTCAAGCGGGAGAAGCGCCACCCCACGCTCGGGAACAACGTCGTCGTCGGCGCGGGGGCTAAGATCATCGGCGGGTTCAAGATCGGCGACGGCAGCCGCATCGGCGCGGGCTCCGTCGTCGTGCGCGAGGTGCCGCCCAACTCCGTTGTCGTGGGCGTCCCGGGGCGGGTAACATACAAGGACGGCCAGCGGGTCGAGGGCGAGATCGACCTCGACCAGACCGACCTGCCGGACCCGGTGAGCCGCGCGCTCGAGCAGCTGCTCGAGCGGATCCGGACGCTCGAGGCTGACGTCGAGACGCTGCGGAAGAACCTCAAGGAGGAGCAGCCGTGACGCCGAAGGACGTGCTGAGCCTGAAAGAAGCGTCGACCTACCTCGCGATGGACGAGACCACGCTGAAGACGCTGGCGATCGACCGGCTCATCCCCGCGCTCCAGCTCGACGGCGCGTGGGTCTTCTCCAAGAAGTCCATCGACAAGTGGCGGAGCCAGCAAGCCCGGCGCGGGTGATCCCGCGTGACCGCGCCTGGTCGATCCTCACCGAGTTCACCCGGAGCGACAGCCTCCGCAAGCACGCCCGCGCCGTCGAGGCGTCGATGCGCGCGTACGCGGGCCAGTACGGCGAGGACGCGGAGGTCTGGGGCGTCGCGGGGATGCTCCACGACTTCGACTACGAGGTGCACCCGCGCGCCCCGCACCATCCGCTGAAGGGCGCCGAAGTATTGATATCGCGGGGCGTGCCCGACGCCGTCGTCCGCGCGATCCTCGCCCACGCCGACTACGGGGGCGTGCCGCGCGTGTCGCTCCTCGAGCGCGCCTTGTACGCGTGCGACGAGCTCTCCGGCTTCGTCCACGCGGTGGCGCTCGTCCGGCCCGGCAAGGTCATCACGGGCCTGGAGGTCGCGTCCGTGCGGAAGAAGCTCAAGGACAAGGCGTTCGCGCGGACGGTGAACCGCGACGACGTCTACCGCGGGGCGCAGGAACTGGGCGTCGACCTCGACGCCCACATCGCGTTCGTCGTCGGCGCGCTCACGGGCGTTGCGCCGGAGATCGGCCTCTCGCGCGGCTGACCGGCGCCCGGCCGTCTCGTCGTTGACCGGGGTCGACGGCCGATGGTAGCTTCGGGGCGTCGCCCGAGGGGCACATGGTGGTACCTCCCGAGACCCGATACGCAAGGAGCGGCGATTTCCACATCGCCTACCAGACCGTCGGGCAGGGGCCGCTCGACCTCGTCTTCGTCCACGGCTGGATCTCGCACATCGAGCACATCTGGGAGGAGCCGGGCCTCGCGCGGTTCCTCGGTCGCCTCGCATCCTTCAGCCGGCTGATCCTGCTCGACAAGCGCGGCACCGGGCTGTCCGATCCTGTGCCCCTGAATCAGCTCCCGACCCTGGAGGAGCGAATGGACGACGTGCGCGCCGTCATGGACGCGGCGGGATCGAGCCGTGCCGCCCTCTTCGGCACGTCGGAAGCGGGCGCCCTGAACGTCCTCTTCGCCGCCACCTTCCCGGAGCGGACGCGCGCGCTCATCCTCTTGAACTCCTACGCCCGGCTCGCCTGGGCGCCGGACTATCCCTGGGGCATGAGCCTCGAGGACGGCGAGAAGCTGATCAAGGCGGTCGAGGAAGGCTGGGGCAAGGGTGTCGCCTTCGAGGCGCTGGTCGCCAGCCAGACGGACAACGAGGCGATGCGGAAGTGGTGGGCGCGCTACCAGCGGCTCGCCGCCAGCCCCGGGACCGCGGCGACCCTCCTGCGCAGCGCCTTCAACACCGACGCGCGCGCGGTGCTGTCGGCGATCAAGGTGCCGACCCTCGTCCTGCATCGCACGGGCGACCCCTTCACGGGCCCCGAGCACGGACGCCACCTGGCCCGGGGGATCTCCGGGGCGAGGTTCATCGAGCTGTCCGGCGTCGACCACCTCTTCTTCGCCGAGGACGTCGAGAGGCTGGTCGCCGAGATCCAGGAGTTCCTCACCGGCGCGCGCGAGAGCGGCGAGCCGGATCGGGTTCTCGCGTCCGTGCTGTTCGTCGACATCGTCGGCTCGACCGAGCGCGCGACGGCGCTCGGCGACCTGCGGTGGCGCGACCTGCTCGAGCGCTTCTACGTCCTCGTGCGCGGCGCGCTGTCGCGGTTCCGCGGCCGGGAGCTGGACACGGCGGGCGACGGCGTCTTCGCGACGTTCGACGGCCCCGCGCGCGCCATCCGCTGCGCCTCGGCCATCGCCGCGGCCGTGGGCGAGCTCGGCATCGCCGTCCGCGCCGGGGTCCACACCGGGGAGTGCGAGGTCCTCGGCGACAAGGTGAGCGGCGTCGCGGTGCACATCGGAGCGCGGGTCGCCGCCGCGGCGGCGCCGAACGAGGTGCTGGTCTCGGCCACCGTGAGGGACCTGGTCGCCGGGTCCGGGATCCGGTTCGCGGATCGCGGCGGTCACGCCCTGAAGGGCATCCCGGGGGAGTGGCGGCTGTTCGCCGTGGCGGCCGAGGGCCCGTGAGGCCCGCGGCGCGCGCGCGCGCGATCGCCCACGTGGACATGGACGCGTTCTACGCGGCGATCGAGCAGCGCGATCGCCCGGATCTCCGCGGCAGGCCGGTCGTCGTCGGCGCGGATCCGAAGGGGCGCGGCGTCGTGTCGGCGGCCTCGTACGAGGCGCGGCGCTTCGGCGTGCGCTCGGCGATGCCCATCGTCCGCGCCGCGCGCCTGTGTCCCGACGCCGCCTTCCTGCCGGTGGACATGGCCAAGTACCACCGGGTCTCGCTCGAGATCATGGCGATCCTCGCCGACTTCTCGCCGCTCGTCGAGCCCGTCTCGGTGGACGAAGCCTTCGTCGACCTCACGGGGACCGAGCCCCTCTTCGGGAGCCCGCTCGACGCCGTCCGGGGCATCAAGCGGAGGATCCGCGAGGCGACGGCGCTCACCGCCTCGGCCGGGCTCGCGCCCAACAAGTTCGTCGCCAAGGTCGCCTCCGACCTCGAGAAGCCCGACGGCCTCGTCGTCGTGCCCCCGGGGGGCGAGGCGCGATTCCTGGCGCCCCTGCCCGTGGAGCGGATCTGGGGCGTCGGCCGGGTGACCGCGGGCGCGCTGCGCGAGCTCGGCTTCGGGACGATCGGCCAGCTCCAGCGCGTGCCCCGCGCCGTGCTGGCGCGGCGCTTCGGGAAGCACGGCGAGCACCTGCACGACCTCGCCCTCGGCCGCGACGAGCGGCCCGTGGAGCCGTTCGGCGTGCCGAAGTCCGTCGGCGCCGAGGAGACGTTCGGCGTCGACACGACGGACGCGGGGCTCCTGCGCACGACGCTCCGCGCCCAGGCCGAGCGCGTGGCGGCGGAGCTGCGCGAGAGCGGCTTCGCGGGCGCCCGCGTGACGCTGAAGCTGCGCCTCAAGCCGTTCGAGACCCACACGCGGAGCATGACCGGTGAGCCGACCCAGGACGGGCTCGAGCTCTACCGCCGCGCGCTGGCGCTCCTCGAGCGCGCGAGAGTCGCGCGTCCCGTCCGCCTGATCGGGCTCTCGGCCTCGCGGCTCGGCCCCGCGGGCTCGGGCCAGCTCGATCTCCTCGACCCCACGGCCCTCCGCCGCGAGCGCCTCGCGCGCGCGGTGGACCGGCTCACGGAGCGCTTCGGCGAGGGCGCGGTGATTCCCGCCGCCCTCCTGGCGCACCGGCGGCGTGCGCGCGAGCGTTCGGAGGACCCGCCGCGCTGAGCCGGGGCGCCGCGGCCGCGATTGCCATCCGTAGTCGGCTTCGGCTACACTGACTGAACAGCGGTTCATTTCGGATACACCCGCAGGGGGATGCGATGGAGCGTCCGATCGCCTATGACAAGCTCGCCCGCGAAGATCGCTTCGTCCGCATGCGCGCCCGCGACGTGGCCCAGCTCAAGATGGACCAGGGGTTCCCGCCGTTCCCCGACCTCTCGACCCGCGACTCGATCAAGGAGCGGGTGCACGGGATCATGGTGGGCGAGATGCAGGCGATGGAGGGCGCCGGGCGCACCGTGTGTGACTTCCCCGAGACGCCGTGGGAGTTCACGCTCGACATGGCGCGCCAGGTCTGGGACGAGTCGCGCCACGTCGAGATCTACCTCCGCCTCCTCGAGCACCTGGACGGCTACGCGGGCGAGTTCCCCGAGACCACGATCCTCTGGCGCTGCGCGTGCGCCGCGGACGCGGCCGCGCGGGTGGCCGGCGTGAACCGCGGCCTCGAGGGGCTCGCGTGCGACGTCTTCAACCAGCTCGTCTACATCGCGCGGAAGATCGGCGACCCGATCCTCGAGCGCGCCGTCGAGTTCGTCCTGGCCGACGAGATCACGCACGTCCGGATGGGCTCGAAGTGGCTCACGAAGCTCACGGAGGGCGATCCCGAGCGCCGGCGCAAGGCGATCGAGTTCCAGGAGAACATCGACGAGCGCTTCAACCTCGGCGGGATCCGGCGCGACGGCGACCACGAGGTCGTGTCCATCTCGATCGCCACGGACGTCAGGCGGATGGCGGGCTTCACCGAGGAGGAGATCGAGCGCCTGATCAAGACGACCCAGCGCTCGCAGGTCTACTAAGGCTCCGTGAGTCACCCGCTCGCCGGCCACTTCCCGGTCGACCATTCCGCCCGGCTCCTCCGCAACTATCGCTACGTGGCCGAGCGGAGCATGCGCGCCCTCGGCGGCTGGATCGCCCTCACGCCGGAGCTGCCCGCGAAGCTCTTGCTGGGCCGCCACGTGTGGGACCTGGCCCAGCACGCCGACGCGCTCGGCCGGCGCCTCCCCGAGCTGCGCGCCCAGGCCCAGGTCTCCGAGCCGGCCAACCCCGAGGTCGTCGCCTTCATGGACGCGCTCGAGGAACCCGAGCAGCCCGGGCAGACGGTCGAGCGGCTCGTCGGTGTCTACCGGGTCCTGAAGCCCCACGTGCTCGCGGTCTATCTCGACCATCTCGCGCGCGCGAATCCCGTCTACGAGCCGCCCACGCGGCGGATCCTCCTCGGGCTCGTCGAGGACGAGGGCCGCCACATCACGGCGGGCGAGGTGATCCTGCGCCATCTCGCCGCGACGCCGGCGCTCGTGGAGCGCGCGACCGTCTGGCAGGGACGGCTCGAGGGCCTCCTGACCGCCGCGCGCGGCGTGACCGGTGAGGGCCTGGCCGCGTCGCGGCCGCCCGGGACGCCGGCGCCGCTCGAGCTCGGCGACGACGCCCGCGAGTGGATCCGCCTCGCGGAGGCCGTGAGCGCGTGGCCGATCCCCGACGATCTCCGCGCCGCTATCGCCGCGTTCGGCGCGGCGCTCCTGGCGCGCGACGACGCCGCGGTCCGGCGCTGGCTCGCGCCGGGCGTCGCCTGGGACGATGGCGCGCGGGCGGCGCTCGGCGGCTCGGCCTTCGCGCGCCACGCGATCGTCGCCTTCGCGCGCGTCGGGGCCCAGCGGCTGGTGAAGCTCCGCCTCGACGGGCCCGCCGCCGCCGCGACGGTGCTCGCGCGCTGGGCGCCGGGCGACGCCGGCTGGCGCGTGGCCGCCCTCGAGGCGGCGCCCGCCGAGGCGGCCTCCCCCGACCTCCCGCGTCGTTGATTCGGACCGTCCTCGTCGCCAACCGGGGCGAGATCGCGCGGCGCGTGTTCCGAGCCTGCCGCCGGCTCGGCCTCGGGACGGTCGCCGTGTACTCCGAGGCCGACCGCGAGTCACCCCACGTGCGCGACGCCGACCGCGCCGTCGCGATCGGCCCGCCGCCCGCCCGCGCGAGCTACCTCGACATCGCGCGGATCCTCGTGGCGGCGCGCGAGAGCGGCGCCGACGCGATCCACCCGGGCTACGGCTTCCTCTCCGAGGACTGGCGCTTCGCCGACGCGTGCCGGCGGGCGGGGATCGTCTTCGTCGGGCCCACGCCCGAGGCCATCCGGCGCATGGGCGACAAGCCCGAGGCGCGGCGGCTCATGGCCGCGGCCGGCGTCCCCGTCGTTCCCGGGAGCCCCGCGGCGGTTCCGGACGCGGGCGCGGCGGAGACGGCCGCCCGCGACATCGGCTACCCCGTCATGCTCAAGGCGACGGCGGGCGGCGGCGGCATCGGCATGGCCCGGGTGGACACACCGGGCGACATGGCCGCCGCGTTCGCGACGGGCCGGCGCCGCGCCGAGGCCGCGTTCGGCCGGGGCGACGTCTACATCGAGAAGTACCTCGAGCGCCCGCGCCACGTGGAGGTCCAGATCTTCGGCGACGCCGCCGGCACGGTCCTCCACCTGCACGAGCGCGAGTGCTCGATCCAGCGCCGTCACCAGAAGCTCGTGGAGGAGTCGCCGGCGCCGCGCCTGCCGGCCGCCGTGAAGGAGGGGCTCACGCGCGCCGCCGTCGCGGGGGCGAAGGCGATCGGCTACGTGAACGCCGGGACCCTCGAGTTCCTCGTGGACCCCGCGGGGGGCTTCTACTTCCTCGAGATGAACACGCGGCTCCAGGTCGAGCACCCCGTGACCGAGGAGTCGACCGGGCTCGACCTGGTCGTCGAGCAGCTCCGCGTGGCGGGCGGCGCGCGGCTCAGCTGGCGCCAGGAGGAGATCGTCCAGCGCCGCGCGGCGATCGAGTGTCGAGTGTATGCTGAGGACCCGGCGAAGAACTTCCTGCCCTCCCCCGGGACGCTCGGCCGGCTCGAGCTGCCGTCGGGCGAGGGGATCCGGATCGAGTCGGGCGTCGAGGCCGGGAGCGAGGTCTCAGTCCACTACGACCCGCTGCTGTTCAAGCTGGTCGTGTCCGGGCAGACGCGCGCCGAGGCGGTGGCGGCGATGGCGGGCGCCCTGGACCGCTGCGTGATCGAAGGTGTGAAGACGACCGTCCCGTTCCTCCGCCGGGTGGTCGCGCACCCCGACTTCGTCGCCGGGCGGGTGCACACGCAGATGATCGAACAAGGAGCGTTCAATGGCTGAGGAGATCAAGGCGCACATCACGGGAGTCGTCTTCCAGATCACCGCGAAGGCGGGCGACCGCGTGGGCGCCGGCGATGCGGTCATCGTGCTCGAGTCCATGAAGATGGAAATTCCCGTGGAGGCGCCGCGGGCGGGCGCTGTCAGGGAGATCCGGGTGAAGGAGGGGCAGACCGTCCAGGAGGGCGAGATCGTCGCGATCCTGGAATAAGGGGAGGGAGCCATGAGCGTCGACCTGATCCGGGGGCTCTACGATTACCACCGGTGGGCGAACCGCCGCCTCTTCGACGTCGCCGCGGCGCTCGGCGAGGAGGTCACGTCGCGCGACGTGGGCAAGCAGTTCAGCTTCCCGACCGTCACCCGGATGTTCGGGCACCTCTACGGCGCCGACCGGGTGTGGCTTTCGCGCTGGAAGGGCGTGTCGCCGACGACCCTCCCGGGCGCCGAGTTCGCGACCCTCGCCTCGGTCCGCGTCCCCTGGGACGCCCTTGAGAGCGAGCAGCGGGCGTTCGTGGAGGCCCTGACGCCCGCCGACCTCGACCGCCCGGTCGAATACAAGAACACCGAGGGCAAGGGCTTCAGGCTTGCGCTCGGGCCGCTCCTCCAGCACGTGGCGAACCACGCGACCCACCACCGGAGCGAGATCGCGACCATGCTCACGATGCTCGCCGGCTCGCCCCCGGACACGGGCATCAACTCCTACCTCCTCGCGAAGACGCGACAGGCCTAGCCGGGGAGAATCAGGCGGGGGTCGGGGGGTCTGGGGGGCCCGTCGAGGCCCCCCAGTCCATCGGCGGTCAGTTCTCGACGAACGCGCGGAGGTTGCGCCCGCGCAGCGGGTGCCGCAGCTTGCGGAGCGCCTTGGCCTCGATCTGGCGGATGCGCTCGCGCGTGACCGCGAAGCGCTTGCCGACCTCCTCGAGCGTGTGCTCCCCTTCCTCGCCGATCCCGAAGCGGAGACGGAGGATCTCCTTCTCCTTCGGCGAGAGCATGCCGAGCGCCCGCTCGACCTGCGTCGTCAGGTCCTGGTTCAGCAGGGACTCGTTCGGCGAGCCGGTGGACTTGTCCTCGAGGAAGTCGCCGAGCTCCGAGTCCTCGCCGATCGGCGTCTCCAGCGAGAGCGGCTTCCGCGACGACTCGAGGATCAGCCGCACCTTCTTCGCCGGCACGCCCGTGCGCTGGGCGAGCTCCTCGGGCGTCGGCTCCCGCCCCATCTCGTTGACCAGGTTCCGGGTCACGCGCGAGATGCGGTTGAGGGTCTCCACCATGTGCACCGGGATCCGGATCGTCCGCGAGTGGTCGGCGATCGCCCGCGTGATGGCCTGGCGGATCCACCACGTCGCGTACGTCGAGAACTTGAAGCCCCGCCGGTACTGGAACCGGTCCACGGCCTTCATGAGGCCGATGTTGCCCTCCTGCACGAGGTCGAGCAGCGAGAGGTCGCTCCCGAGGTAGCGCTTGGCCACCGAGACCACGAGGCGGAGGTTCGCCTCCATGAGCTCGCGCTTGGCCTGTCGGACGGTGCGGTCGCTGCGGTCGATCTGCGCGAGGACCAGCGCGAGCTGGCGCCGCGGCATGCCCACGGCCGTCTCGAGCTCGCGGAGCTCGCGCCCGCCGGCCGCCGTCCGCGCCCTGCCGTCCCGGCCCGTGAGCTCGTCGATGCGCTTCGCGTGCCGCCGGACCCTGGCGACGATCTCGTCCACGAGCGAGGGCTTGAGCGACATGTCGGCGACGATCTTCTGGATCTGCTCGCGCCACGCCGCGAGCGTCCTGGCGCGCGCCCCCACGGCGGTCGCACCCGGCTTGCCGCCCGTGAGACGGACGATCTTCCGCTCGAGCCGGCGGACGCGCCCGAACGCGAGGAGTACCGGCTTGAGCTCCCGGGCGTCGAGCTCGCCGCCCTCCGGCAGCACGATCACGTTGTCGCCGGGGATGTCGCCGCGGCGGAGCTTGTCGCCGATCTCGAGGAGGGCGTCGACCGCCATCGGAATGCCCGCGAGCGTCTTGCGGAGCGCGATCTGCCCGACCTCGATGCGGCGCCCGATCTCGACCTCCTGCGCCGCGGTTAGCAGCGGGACCTTGCCGATCTCCTTGAGGTACAGGCGGACGGGATCCTCGCCCCGCGAAGCGGCGGACGGCTCGAAGACGACCGGCCGCGCGCGCTCCTCCGCCTCCTCCTCGATGGCGACCGGGGCTTCCGGCTCCTCGGCGGCACCGAGGGCGCGCGGGGCCGCCGAGGTGGCTCCGAGGGTCGCTTCCTGAGTACCTTCCCTGAATGTCATGCTGTCACCAAGCTCGCTAGAGTTCTATCTCTAAGATGCTGGGGGCGGCCCAACCGTTTCGTCGGGCGCTCCCGGAATCGTTCTCTTTCCGACGACTTGGCCAGGCTCGCGGCACCTCACTGGACGTGCAACCTGCCAGCCACGGCCCGGCCCCCTATCTACGGGTGTGATGGAGATCCGCGCCCAAGTATTCAGTCGATGCTGTCGTGGGAGCAGCGTTATCACCCTCTGCGGGGGTCCCGCGAGCGAGGGAATACCTGATGGTCGACAGGGAGAATCCTTGAACGCGTGACCGGTTGGTGCGGACGGTGCTCGGGCCCGGCCCGAGGCGGGGTCATTTGACACCGGTCGCGGCGGGAGGGTAGAAGCGAGAGGATGATAGCCCCGAGCGCGTCCTACTCCTTCACGATCCGCCTGCAGATCGCGAACCGTCCCGGGATGCTCGGGCGCGTGGCCTCGGCGATCGGCGAGGCCGGCGGGGACATCGGCGCGGTGGACCTCGTGGAGACCACCCGCGAGCGTACCGAGCGCGACATCACGGTCAAGTGCCGTGACAGCAGCCACGCGCAGCGGATCGTGAGCCGGCTCAAGCACGTCGCGGGTGTCCGCGTCGTCAACGTCTCCGATCGCACCTTCCTCATGCACCTCGGGGGCAAGATCGAGATCCGCAACAAGGTCCCGATCCGGACGCGCGACGACCTCTCCATGGCCTACACGCCCGGGGTCGCGCGCGTCTGCCTCGCGATCCGCGACGACCGCGAGCGCGTGTTCTCGCTGACGGTCAAGCAGAACATGGTGGCCGTCGTCACCGACGGCACCGCGGTCCTCGGCCTCGGCGACATCGGGCCCGAGGCGGCGCTGCCGGTGATGGAAGGCAAGGCGATGCTCTTCAAGGAGTTCGCGGGCGTGGACGCGTTCCCGATCTGCCTGGCGACGAAGGACGTGGACAAGATCGTCGAGACGGTCAAGTTCGTCGCGCCCGCGTTCGGCGGCATCAACCTCGAGGACATCGCGGCGCCCCGCTGCTTCGAGGTCGAGGAGCGCCTCCGGAAGGACCTCGACATCCCCGTCTTCCACGACGACCAGCACGGCACCGCGGTGGTCGTGCTCGCGGCGCTGCTCAACGCCGTCCGCATCGTGAAGAAGGACCTCCGGCGGCTGCGGGTCGTCGTGACCGGCGTCGGCGCGGCCGGCACGGCGACGATCAAGATCCTGATGTCGAGCGGCGTGCGCGACATCGTCGGCGTGGACGAGCACGGCACGATCCACCGCGGCCGCGCGGCCGGCATGGATTTCATGAAGCGCTGGGTCGCGTCCGCGACGAATCCGCGACGGGTGACGGGCGACCTCGGCGACGCGCTCGCGCGCGCCGACGTCTTCATCGGCCTGTCGGTGCCCGGCATCCTCACGCTCAAGCACATCCGGCGGATGGCGCGCGATCCGATCGTCTTCGCGATGGCCAACCCGGAGCCCGAGATCCGGCCGGAGGAGGCCGAGCGCCACGTGCGCGTCATGGCGACCGGGCGCTCCGACTACCCGAACCAGATCAACAACGTGCTGTGCTTCCCGGGCTTCTTCCGCGGCCTGCTCGACTCCCGGGCGCGCGCGGTGAACGACGAGATGAAGCTCGCCGCGGCGCGGGCGCTCGCGGCGTGCGTGCGCCGCGACGAGCTCAGCGCGGAGTACATCATCCCGAGCGTCTTCAACAAGCGTGTGGCGCCGGCCGTCGCCGCGGGCGTGGCGCGGGCCGCCCACGAGACGGCCACGGCCCGTCGCCGGCGACGCCTGGACCTCGCCGGGGTCCGGTGAGCGCGCCACGCTGGTCGGTCGTCATCCCGGCGTACAACGAGGCGCGGCGCCTGCCGGCGTACCTCGACGAGGTCGTCGCCCACCTCGAGGGGCGCGGCGAGCCGTACGAGGTCGTCGTGGTGGACGACGGCTCGACCGACGGGACGCCGGAGGTCGTCGAGGCGCGGCACTACCCGTCGGTCCGGGTGCTGCGGGTCCCCCGGAACTCGGGCAAGGGCGCCGCGGTACGAGCCGGGATGCTCGCCGCCCGCGGGGCGTACCGCCTGTTCGCCGACGCCGACGGCGCGACGCCGATCGCGGAGATGAAGCGCCTGGAGCCCGCGCTCACGGCGGGCGCGGACGTCGTGGTCGGCTCCCGCGTGCTCGTGGACCCCGCCGTGGCGGTCGTCACCCGGCCGCACCGCGTACGGGCGGGCCGCGTGTTCAACTGGCTCGTGGCGCGGCTCGGCCTGCGCGGCATCGCCGACTCGCAGTGCGGCTTCAAGGCGTTCACGGGGCCCGCGGCGGACCGCCTCTTCGCCGGGCTCCGGACGCGCGGCTTCGGCTTCGACGTGGAGCTGCTGCTCGCCGCCCAGGCGGTGGGGTATCGCGTCGTCGAAGTGGCGGTGAACTGGGCCGATCAGGAGGGCAGCAAGGTCGGCGTGCTGCGCCACGGGCCGGGCATGCTGTGGCAGATCGTCCGGGCCCGACTGAGGGCCGGGAGGGCTCGGTGAGCTTCGCGCGGCGGATCCGGGAGATCGAGCCGTTCCTCGCCGTGGAGATGGGCGAGCGCGCCCAGGCGCTCGAGCGGGCGGGCGTCGACGTGGTACACCTCGAGTTCGGCGAGCCGGACTTCGAGGCGCCGCCCGTGGTCCGCGAGGCGCTCGAGAAGGCGATCAAGGACGGACGCACGCGCTACACGCACAGCCTCGGGATCCTCCCGCTGCGCGAGGCGATCGCCGAGCATTACCTGAACACCTACGGCGTGACGGTCTCGCCCGATCGGATCCTCGTCACGGCCGGCACGTCGCCCGCGATGCTCCTCCTGTTCGGCCACCTCCTCGATCCCGGCGACGAGGTCGTCCTGAGCGATCCGTACTACGCGTGCTATCCGAACTTCATCCGCTACGCCGAGGGCACGCCCGCCTACGTCGGCGTCACCGAGGAGGACGGTTTCCAGTACCGACCGGAGGCGATCCGTGCGCGCCTCTCGCCGCGCACCCGGGCGATCCTCGTCAACTCGCCCGCCAACCCGACCGGCACGGTGCTCCCGGCCGAGCGCCTGCAGGCGATCGCGGCGCTCGCGCGGGAGGGCGGGCCGTTCGTCGTCTCCGACGAGATCTATCACGGCCTCAGCTACGAGGGGCCGGACCGCACCATCCTCGAGTTCACCGAGCACGCGTTCGTGCTGAACGGCTTCTCGAAGGCGTACGCGATGACCGGCTGGCGGCTCGGGTGGGTCATCGCGCCCGCCACGCACATCCGGGCCCTCCAGACGCTCTACGGCAACTTCTTCATCTCGACGAACGAGTTCGTCCAGTGGGCGGGCGTCGCGGCGCTGCGCGAGGCGGGGGAGGAGAGCCGCCGGTTCCGCGCCGTCTTCGACGAGCGCCGGCGGGCGATGCTCGCGGGGCTGCGCGCGCTCGGCTTCGGCGTCGGGTGCGAGCCGACGGGCGCCTTCTACGTGCTGGCCAACGCGCGGCACCTCGCGCGTGATTCGGTGCGCCTCGCCCACGCGATCCTCGACGAGGCGCACGTCGCGGTGACGCCCGGGGCGGCCTTCGGCGCCAACGCCGAGGGCTACCTGCGCTTCTCCTACGCGTCGTCGCTCGAGCGCATCCGGGAGGGCCTCGACCGCCTGGGTCGGTTCCTCGCGTCGCGACGGTGAGCGCCGCCGACTGCCCCGCGTGCCTCGGCCGCTGGCCGGATCCGGCCTGCCGGATCGCCGATCTCGGGCCGGCCGTCCTCTACCTCCACGACGACCAGTTCTTCCCGGGCTGGAGTGTGCTCGTGCTGAAGCGCCACGCCACCGAGCTCTACGAGCTCATCCGTGAGGAGCGCGTCGCGCTGATGGAGACCGTGAGCCGCGTGGCGCAGGCCCTCGCCGCGACCTACGGCGCCCGAAAGACGAACTACGCGCTCCTGGGCAACCTGATCTCGCACGTCCACTGGCACGTCCTGCCCCGCCTGGCCGACGACCCGGCGCCGAAGGATCCCGTGTGGAGCGTGCGCCACGCGCCGCGCCGTCTCGCCCCGGGCGAGCTGGCCGACCGCGTCGCCGCGATCCGCGGGGCGCTCTCCGCGTGAGCGGCATGGACCCGGCCTACGTCGCGGTCCACATGGAGGAGGACCGGCGGCACTGGTGGTTCAGGGGCCGGCTCGCCGTGCTCCTCGCGGCCCTGCGCCGCGCGCTCCCGCGCCGCCCGGTGAGACTCCTCGAGCTCGGCTGCGGCAGCGGCAACGTCCTCGGCGCGCTCGGCGAGTTCGGCGAGGCCGTCGGGATGGAGACCCATCCGGCGCTCGCCGCCGCCGCGCGCGCCGCCGGTCTCGACGTGCGTCCCGGGGCCCTGCCCGGCGATCTCGTGGTGCCGCCGGGCTGGGCCGACGTCGTCCTGCTCCTCGACGTCCTCGAGCACCTCGAGGACGACGCCGCGGCGCTCGCGGCCGCGCGCCGCGCGCTCGCGGCGGGCGGCCTGCTCGTCGTGACCGTGCCCGCCTACGGCTGGCTCTGGAGCGCCCACGACGTCGCTCTCGGCCACCGCCGGCGCTACACGGCGGGCGCGCTCCGGCGGCTCGTCGAGCGCGCGGGCTTCGCCGTCGAGCGGGTGAGCTACTTCAACACGCTCCTCTTTCCCGCGGTCGCGCTCGCGCGCGCCTGGAAGCGCCTCACCGGCGGCTCGGCGCACGACCTCCGCCGGCCGGTGCCCCCGGTGAATCGGGGGCTCGAGTGGGTGTTCGCGCTCGAGCGCCACGTCGTGCCGCGCGTGTCCCTGCCGTTCGGCTCCTCGCTGCTGCTCCTCGCGCGCCGATGACGCCCCGCGCATCTTTGACAGGCCACCCACGGTGTGGGCCGGGCTCGCGGACCCCGATACAGTGACCCGGGCCCCGCGCGGGACGCGCCGCGACCGGGCGCTCGTCGCCGCGGCGTTCGCCGCCCTCGTGGCGGTCGCCGCGGTCTGGCTCGCGTGGGACCGGCGCCCGCCTGAGTGGGACCACGCGAACCACCTCGAGCGCGCCGTCGTCTGCGCCCAGGACATGGTGCGCGGCGACGTGCGCGCGATCCTCGAGCGCTCGACGTTCTACCCGCCGCTCGTGCCCTGCGCTGCGGGCCTCGTGTACTTGATCTGGCCGTCCGACGCCGCCGCGGCCCAGGCCGTGGTCCTCCTGTTCCTCGGCCTCGGGATGGGGGCGGTCTACGCGCTCGGGCGGCGGCTCGCGGGCGGCCCCGAGGGCGTCGTCGCCGCGCTCGTCTTCGGGAGCGCGCCCTTCGTCGTCTTTTCCTCGCTCCGCTTCCAGCTCGATCTCCCGCTCGCCGCGATGGTCGCCTTGGCCGTCGCGGTGCTGCTCCGGACCGAGGCCTTCACGCGCCCCGGCCCGACCTTCGCCTTCGGCGTGGTCCTCGGGCTCGGGCTGCTCACCAAGCCGCCGTTCGCCGCCTACGTCCTGATCCCGCTGGCCTTCGTCCTCGCCCGCGTGCGGAGGGCCCGCGCGCTCGCGAGCGCGGTGCTCGCCGGCGGGCTCGGTCTGGCCCTCGCGCTGCCGTGGTACGGCCCGCGGCTCTTCGGCCTGGTGCCCGAGGTCGCCGCGCGCTCGTTCAGGCAGGCCGCCGAGTCGGGTCACCCGGATCCGCTCTCGGCGGCGGCGCTCGCGCTCTATCCACGCTGGTTCGTGCCCCAGTTCGGGCTCGTCGCGACGCTTCTGCTCGTCGGTGGCCTCGCGGCCGCGGCCGCCCGCCGGCGGTGGCTCCTGCCTGCGAGCGTGCTCGCGCCGCTCGCCCTGCTCGCGGCGATCCAGAACAAGAACCTCCGGTACACGCTCCCGCTCCTGCCGTTCGCGGCGGTGCTCGCCGGCATGGGCTTCGGCGCGCTGCGCGGGCGCCCACGCGCGCTCGTGCTCGCGGCGCTCGTCGCTGCTGCGGCCGCGCAGGTGAGCGCCACCGCGTTCGGGGTCCCGCCGAGCCCGACGCTGCCCGGGCTCGGCGTTCCGCTGCTCCTCGCCTCACCGCCGGTCCGCGACGACTGGCGCCATCGAGAGATCCTGACGCTTCTCGCGAAGGACAGCCGCGGCGCCGCGGCGACCGTCAGCGTCGTGCCGAACGACAACTTCTTCTCGGTGAGCAACTTCCGCTATTACAGCGTGCGCGACGGCCTCGCGCTCAGGTGGGCCCGAGGCTGGGACGGCGAGCCCGTGGGGATCGACTACATGATCCTCAAGACGGGCTCTCAGGGGCCATCATGGACTGCCGAGAGGCCCCGCCGGATCCACGAGCGCCTCGCCGACGATCCTCATCTCGCGCGCGTCTATCCGGTCATCGGCGAGTGGACGCTCCCCGACGGCTCGACCGCGACCCTGAGGGCACGGCGGATCGAGCCCGGCGTCACGGCCGCCCTGGGGCGCCTCGCCCGCGCGGCCGAGAACGCCGTGCGGCGCCGGCTCGCCGAGGTCGCGCGCGACGTGGAGGGGCTCGAGGTGCTGATCGTCCACGGCGAGGCGATCCGGCGGGGCCGCCTGGAGCGGATCGAGATCGCCGCGCGCGCGGCGGCGGTCGGCGAGCTCTCGCGCCGGAATGCGGCGGTCCTGCGCGTGCACGATCTCCGGATCGCGTTCGAGGACGTGCTCGTGAACCCGTGGAGCCTCGAGGCCGCGGGGCGCCTCGACCCGCTCGACGCGCGGCGCGTGCGCCTCCTCGCGGTGACGATCCGGGCACCCGACCTCGCCGCGTTCCTCCGGGACGTCAAGGGCTTCCGTCAGGCCGAGGTGCGTCTCGAGCCTGGCGCGCTCGCGTTCGTGTTCCGGCAGCCGGGCCCGGACGTGTCGGGACGCGTCCGGATCCTGCCGTCGGCGGATCGGCCCTTCGAGCTCGCCTTCGAGCAGGTGAGGGTCGGCGGCGTTCCGGCGCCGGGGATGGTCGTGGACTGGGTGGTTCGCGGATATGATCCCTCGCTGAGGCTGGCGAGCCGCCTGCCCGTGCCCGTCGAGATCGGTCGGGTCGAGATCGCTCCCGACGCCGTCCGGATCTCGACGAGCCGCTGAGGAGAGATCGCCATGCGAGAGTCGGTGGAAGCCAAGCGCGTGCGCGCGCGGAAGATCATCAGCGCCCTGAAGCGGGCGTATCCGGGCGCGAAGATCGCGCTCGACTTCGAGACGCCGCTGGAGCTCGTGGTGGCGACGATCCTGGCCGCCCAGTGCACCGACGAGCGCGTGAACATGGTGACCCCCGCGCTCTTCCGGAAGTACCGGACGGCGCGCGACTGGTCCGGGGCCGACCTCGCGACGCTCGAGCGCGAGATCCACTCGACCGGATTCTTCAGGGCGAAGGCGCGCTCGATCGTCGGCATGGCGCGGGCGCTCGTCGAGCGGCACGGCGGCGAGGTGCCGCGGACGCGCGAGGAGCTGACCGAGCTTCCCGGCGTCGGGTTGAAGACGGCCAACGTGGTCCTGGGCAACGCCTTCGGCCAGCAGGCGATCGCGGTGGACACCCACGTCTTCCGGGTTTCCCAGCGCCTCGGGCTGGCGAAGTCCGACGATCCCGACGAGATCCACGACCAGCTCGTGGAGGTCCTGCCGAAGAAGGAGTGCACGCTGACGACGCACCTCCTGACGACGCACGGGCGCCGGACGTGCGGGGCGCGAGCGCCGCTCTGCCCGGCCTGCCCCGTGAAGGCCTTCTGTCCGTGGCCGGACAAGACGCGCGTGAGTGCTTCGCGTTGACACCGGCGAGGATTTCCCTTAAGCTTGGTCGTTGCGAATTTTTCTGTGTGGACGCCTACTTAGCGCCGTCGAGAGGACGCTGATGCCGACGTTGATGCCCACGGAGAGCGAGATCCAGCGGAAGTGGTACGTCGTGGACGCGCAGGGCCAAGTGTTGGGGCGACTGGCGAGCCGCGTCGCGTCAATCCTCCGCGGGAAGCACAAGCCCATTTTTGCGCCCCACCTGGACGTCGGCGACCACGTCGTCGTCGTGAACGCCGAGAAGGTGCACCTCACCGGACGCAAGCTCAGCCTCAAGCTCTATCGCTGGCACACCGGCTACATCGGCGGCCTACGTAGCGTCTCGGCGGAGACGATGCTCCGCACCCACCCCGAGCGCGTCGTCGAGTGGGCCGTGCAGGGGATGCTCCCGAAGAACCGGCTCGGCCGGGCGATGGCCAAGAAGCTGAAGGTGTATCGCGGCGCCGAGCATCCGCACCAGGCCCAGCGGCCCGAGCCGCTGCCGCCGCCGGCGGGTCAGCCGGCCGCGACGGCCGGGGAGGTCCGCTGATGGCCGTGCTCGACCGGTTCTACGGCACGGGGCGCCGCAAGACGTCGGTCGCCCGCGTGTGGGTCCGCCCCGGCTCCGGGCGCATCGTCGTCAACCGGCGCGCGTTCGAGGATTACTTCCCGCGCGAGACGCTCCGGATGATCATCGCGCAGCCACTCCAGGTCACCAACACCTTCGGGCAGTTCGACGTCGTCGTCACGGTGAAGGGGGGCGGCCCCACGGGCCAGGCAGGCGCGGTCCGTCACGGGATCTCGCGCGCGCTCGCCCGTTTCGACGACAAGCTGCGCCTGCCGCTCAAGAAGGCCGGCCTCCTCACCCGGGACCCGCGGATGCGCGAGCGGAAGAAGTACGGGCAGCCCGGCGCCCGGCAGAAGTTCCAGTACTCGAAGCGGTAGTGCCTGGACGGTCAGACGTGACGCGCGTCGCGGTCGCCGGAGCGAGCGGCTACATGGGAGCCGAGCTCCTCCGGATCCTCCTCGGCCATCCGAAGGTCACCCTGACGGGCGCGACGTCGGACCGGCTGGCGGGCACGCCGCTCGGGCGCGCGTACCCGCACCTGCGCGGCGTCACCGACCTCAGCTTCCACGACCTCGACGCCGGCTGGCTCGCGGACACGGCCGACGTCGTGTTCCTGGCGCTGCCCCACATGGAGTCGCAGAAGGTCGTGCCGCTGCTGCGGCGGCGCGGGGTCAAGGCGATCGATCTCTCGGCGGACTACCGGCTGCGCGATCCCAACGACTACGTCACGTGGTACAAGGCGCCGCACACCGACGCGGCGGGGCTTGCCGAGGCGGTCTACGGCCTGCCCGAGCTGCACCGCAAGGCGATCGCCGGCGCCGCCCTCGTCGCGTCGCCGGGCTGCTATCCGGCGGGCGCGGTGCTCGCGACGGCGCCCCTCGTGAAGCGCGGGCTCGCGCGGCTCGAGGGCATCGTGATCGACGGCAAGTCCGGCATCACCGGCGCCGGGGCGCAGGGCCGCACGCTCGACCCGATGTACCTCTACACCGAGGCCAACGAGAACGTGCAGGCCTACGCCATCGCGAGCCACCGGCACACGCCGGAGATCGAGCAGGAGCTCGGCGCGCTCGCGGGCGCTCCGGTCCGCGTCGCGTTCACGCCGCACCTCGTGCCGCTCAACCGCGGCCTCTTCACCACCGCCTCGGTGGGGCTCACGCAGCCGCTCTCGACGGCGGCGCTGCTCGACGTCTACCGCGAGTTCTACGCCGGCGAGCCTTTCGTCCGCGTGCTCGACGAGGGCGAGCGGCCGACGACGCGGGCCGTGGTCGGCTCGAACTACTGCGACGTGACGGTCGTCGCCGACGCCCGCACGGGGCGCGCGGTGTGCCTGTCGGCGATCGACAACCTCGGCAAGGGCGGCTCGGCGAACGGCGTGCAGAACCTCAACGTCCTCCTCGGCTGGCCGGAGCGCGCGGGGCTCGAGGCCCCGCCGGTGTACCCCTAGCGACATGGCGTCCCCCGACCTCGAGTGGCTCGAAGGCGGCGTCACCGCCGTCCCGGGGGTCCTCGCCGCGGGCGTGGCGGCGGGGATCAAGCCGTCCGGTAAGAAGGACCTCGCGCTGATCTACTCCTCGGCGCCGGCGCGCGTGGCGGCCCAGTTCACCTCGAACCAGGTGAAGGGCGCGCCCGTGCTCGTCTCGATGGAGCACGTGCGCGGCGGCCAGGCGCAGGCGATCGTCGCGTCGAGCGGCTGCGCCAACGTCTGCACCGGCGAGCGCGGCATCAGGGACGCGCGCGAGATGACGAAGCTCGTGGGCGACCTGCTCCGGATCCCGGCGGGCCACGTCCTGGTGGCCTCCACGGGCGTGATCGGCGTGCCGCTCCCGATGGACAGGGTCCGCGCGGCGGTGCCGAAGCTCGTGAAGGCGCTCTCCCCGCAGGCGGGCCGGGCCGCGGCCGAGGCGATCCTGACGACCGACACGCGGCCGAAGGAGGCGGCGCTGCGGCTCGAGGTGAACCGGCGGCCGGTCACGCTCGGCGGGATCGCGAAGGGCGTCGCGATGCTCGAGCCGCACCTGGCGACGATGTTCTGCTTCGTCGCGACGGACGCCGCCGTCGGGCGCGATGCGCTGCGCGGCGTCGTGCGCCGCGCGGTGGACCGGTCCTTCAACCGGATCACCGTGGACTCGGACCAGTCCACGAGCGACACCGTCGCCGTGCTGGCCAACGGCCTCGCCGAGCACGCGCCGCTCGAGGAGGGCGGCCGGGGGCTCAGGCAGTTCGCCGCGGGGCTCGAAGCGCTCATGACCCGGCTCGCGCGCATGCTGGTCGCCGACGGCGAGGGCGCGACGAAGCTCGTGGCCGTCACCGTGCGCGGCGCGGCGAGCCGGCGCGACGCCCTGCTCGCGGCCCGCAGCGTGGCGAACTCGCCCCTCGTGAAGACCGCGATCAACGGCGCCGACCCGAACTGGGGCCGGATCATGATGGCGCTCGGCAAGTCGGCGGCGCGGGTGGAGCAGGAGAAGGTCTCGATCCTCTTCCAGGACGAGCGGGTCGTCGAGCGCGGCATGCTCCGCGAGGGGGTGCGCCTCGAGCGGGTCCGCGAGATCATGGGGGGGCAGGAGTACGACATCACGATCGACCTCGGGCTGGGGCGCGGGGAGGAGCGCGTCTTCACCTGCGACCTCAGCGAGGAGTACGTGCGATTCAACGGCAAGTACACGACGTAGCACCATCACGCACGCCGCGCGCCATCGGTCGGCACGCCTGAGGGCGGGCCGTAGCGCGGCGGAGGACGAACCGAAGGAGGACACATGGCGACGTTGACGATGAAGGAGCTGCTCGAGGCCGGGGTGCACTTCGGCCACCAGACCAAGCGCTGGAACCCGAAGATGCAGAAATACATCTTCGGTGAGCGCAACGGCATCTACATCATCGATCTGCAGAAGACCCTGAAGAAGTTCCGCGAGGCGTACGCGTTCGTCCGCGACCTGGCCGCCGGCGGCGGCGCGGTCCTCTTCATCGGGACGAAGAAGCAGGCGCAGGAGAGCGTCTTCGAGGAGGCGACCCGCTGCGGGATGTTCTACGTCAACCAGCGGTGGCTCGGCGGGACGCTGACGAACTTCGCGACGATCCGGAAGTCGATCGCGCGGCTCAAGAAGCTCGAGGAGATGAAGGAGACCGGCGAGTTCGAGCGCGTGCCGAAGAAGGAGGCGCTCGAGCTCGACCGCGAGCGCGAGAAGCTCCAGAAGGCGCTCGTCGGGATCAAGGCGATGGAGCAGTTGCCCGCGGCCGTGTTCATCATCGACCCGCGCAAGGAGCGGATCGCCGTATTGGAGGCCCAGCGGCTCGGCATCCCGATCGTGGCCATCGTGGACACCAACTGCGACCCGACGGGGATCGACTACGCGATCCCCGGCAACGACGACGCGATCCGCGCCGTCCGCCTCATCACGTCGCGCATCGCCGACGCGATCAACGAGGGGCGCGGCACCCTGGCGAAGGACGAGACCGGGGGCGCGGCGGCCGAGGGGTCCGAGACGCCCGCGGAGCCCGTCGAGATGGCCGCGGCCAGCGAGACGGAGGGCTAGCCGATGGCGTCGAGCGCCCAGCAGGTGAAGGAGCTCCGCGACCGCACGGGCGCGGGGGTGATGGACTGCAAGGAGGCCCTCCAGGAGACCCGGGGCGACCTCGAGCGCGCGGTCGAGTGCCTCCGGAAGAAGGGGCTCGCGCAGGCGGCCAAGCGGGCCCACCGGGAGGCGAAGGAGGGCGTCGTCGGGGCCTACATCCACCCCGGCGCGAAGCTCGGCGTGCTCGTCGAGGTCGATTGCGAGACCGACTTCGTCGCGAAGACGCCCGCCTTCCAGGAGCTCGTCAAGGCCCTCGGCATGCAGATCGCCGCGGCGAACCCGCAGTACGTGTCCCGCGAGGACGTCCCGGGCGCCGTGCTCGAGAAGGAGCGCGAGATCTACCGGGTGCAGCTCGCCGACCAAAAGAAGCCGCCGCAGGTGGTCGACAAGATCATCGAGGGCAAGCTCGAGAAGTTCTTCAGCGAGCAGTGCCTGCTCGAGCAGCCCTTCGTGAAGGACGCCTCGGGGAAGACGCGGGTCAAGGACCTCGTCGACGGCGTGAACGCGCAGACGAAGGAGCGCGTCGTCGTCCGGCGCTTCGCGCGCTTCCAGGTCGGCGAGGCGG
>DATFVL010000187.1 GCA_035260325.1 Candidatus Methylomirabilota bacterium
GGGGCTCACGAGCACGCCGGCCTGACCCGCCTGCCGCATCGTCTGGGCCAGCCTGTGCTTCTCGAGCCAGACGCGGATCTCCGTCTCGTGCTGCTGCTCGAAGAACTCGGCCGTCAGCGTCGTGATGTGCGCGACCTTGCCCTGGTTGTCCTGGAGCTGGAAGACGTGCGCGTTCCGCTGGAACTCGAAGAAGTCGTAGGAGGTGCAGAGCGGGAACTCGCGGTGCAGGTAGTCCTTCACCGCGCGGATCTTCCCCTCCTCGATCGACGGCCGGTCGAGGAACTTGCGCCACTGCGGCGCGAGCTCGCCGTTCGGGAGCTGCACGCCCTCGAGCAGCCCGCGCTTGTCGCCGGCGCCGTTCCGGCCGCGCGCGAGCTGCGCGAACGCCGTCGGCGCGGCGACCTCGCGATCGGCCGGCGGCGCCGGCGCGGGCTCCGGCTCCGGCGCCGCCAGCGCGTCGAAGCCCGCCGTAAGCTTGTCGAGGAACTTCCGCCACGTCGGGGTCAGCTCGCGGTTCGCCGGGAGCTCGACGCCCTCGAGGAGGTCGGGCTGCTTCGGCCGGGCCGCGCCGGCCTGCCTCGGCGGCTCGGGCCCGGCCACGGGGCGGCGCGGCGGCTCGGCGGGCGCGACGGTCGGTTCGGGCACCGGAGCCGGCGCGACGGCGGACGGCTCGGGCGGCGTCGTCAGGAGCTCGAGCCAGCGCGGCGTCTGACCGCCGCCACCGAGGAGGCTCTTGAAATCGACCGGCAGGGCGACGGGCTCGCGGCGCTCCTCCCGCTTCTCCTTCGGACGCTCCGGCGCGCGGCTCGCGACGGGCTCCGCGCGGCTCACGGCGGGCTCGGCGGACGCCAGCGTCTCGTGGAGCCGCAGCGCGCGCGGCGCCGGCACCGCGTCGTGAGACGCCGCCGGGACGCGATCGCGGTCCACAGGATCCAGGTAGAAGCCGGTGGCATCGTCGACGTCGACGCAGCGGAACTCGAAGCAGTCCACCGCGGGGAGCTTCAGCAGCTTGAGCTTGCGGACGAACGCCTCGAGCACGCGCTCGGCGATGAACACGACTCGCGGCGGCCAGCCGCCGCGCTCGTCGCCCACGAGTCGGCGCACCGACTCCGGATACTCGAGGCACCACGCGTACGCCTCGAGCATGCGGAAGAGCATCTCGTCGTCGGCCGTGAGGCCGAGCGCGACGAGGACCGGGGTGCGCCGCGCGTCCACGCCCGCGAGATCCACCGTCGAGCGGCCGAGGTTGACGCCGGCGGCGAGGATCCGACAGCCGGGCTCGATCGCCTCGGCGTGCTCGGTGACGAGCGCTTCGAGCTGCTTCAGGTTCTGCACGTCGTGCTTTCGGAATTTCAGCTTCATCCCGAACTCAGTTGAGCAACCTCGATGCCAATGGACGCGATCCCTTCGGGCTCGACAAATCAACCGTTTGCGCCGGCATCTCCGCCTTGCAAAGCGTCAGGATCCCGCCAGAATGACATCAACGAGGTGGTGGGCCGACATGATAAGAAAATGGCCGATGTTAATGTTCGGAGCGGTAACACCCTGGCCAGTGACCCGGAAAGCGCCCGAGGGGGCGAGCTACATCTCATTGATTTCCCGAGATTCCACGACCTCGAGAGTTCTCGGAAATCGTGGCATCTGGATTGCTGAGCTTTTCCTCTTCGGCTCGACGCGTGTAGTCTGTCCAGGGGAGGACCAGCGCCGAAGATGGCGGTAGCGCCAGACATGTCGTTCTCTATCAACCTCACCGCGGCGTTCAAGGAACTGGTGCAGATCGGGATCGCGCTCACCAACGAGCGTGACCTCGCGACCCTCCTCGACCGCATCCTCACCGAGGCGCGCCGCTTCACCCGCGCGGAGGCCGGGACGCTGTTCCTCCGCGAGAACGACGAGCTCCGCTTCGGCGTCGTGCAGAACGACCGGCTTTCGGCTCGCTTCGGCGACGCCGAGCTGAAGCGTCTGCTGCAGGCCGAGCCGCTGAAGCTCTCCGAGCTGAGCCTCGCCGGCTACGTCGCGATCATGGGGGAGATCGTCAACATCCCCGACACCTACACGATCCCCCCCGATCGGCCCTACAGCTTCAACCCGCTGTTCGATACCCGGTGCGACTATCGGACGCGGTCCGCGCTCGTCGTGCCGCTCCAGGACCCGAACGCGCACGTCTTCGGGGTCCTCGAGCTGATCAACGCGCTGGACCCCGCGGGCTGCGTCGTCCCCTTCGACATGGAGTACGAGATGCTCGTGCGCGCCCTGGCCTCCCAGGCGGCGGTCGCCATCCGCAACGCGCGCCTCGAGGACCTCTCGTTCAAGGACGCGCTCACCGACGTCTACAACCGCCGGTACTTCATGCTGCGGATCGACGAGGAATGGAAGCGGCACTCCCGCTTCGCCGAGCCGGTCTCGCTCGTCCTGCTCGACCTCGATCACTTCAAGGACGTCAACGACCGCTTCGGCCACCGCGCGGGCGACGAGGCGTTGAAGGAGGTCGCGCGGCTCCTCGTCAAGCACTCGCGGAACTTCACGATCGTCACCCGGTACGGCGGCGACGAGTTCGCGGTGCTCCTGGTGAACACGCCGAAGGCCGGCGCGGTCACCTACGCGAACCGGATCCGTGACGTGATCGCGCAGCACGCGTTCATGCACGGCTCCGTCACGGTCAGCCTCGGCGTCGCCAGCCTGCCGGAGGACGCGGCGAACAGCGATGACCTCGTGGC
>DATFVL010000188.1 GCA_035260325.1 Candidatus Methylomirabilota bacterium
CGAGTTCCTCAAGGCCCTGGACCAGGGCCGGGTCGAGTCGGTCGTCATTCGCGGCAACCTCGTGTCCTACACGCTCAAGGACTCGGCGCAGACCCAGCGGACGTACATCGTCGAGTACCCGGACCTCGTGAAGACACTCAAGGATCGCGGCGTCCGCATCGCCGTGAAGCCGCCCGACACCAATCCCTGGTACGCGATCTTCCTGCAGTGGGTGCCCATGCTGCTCTTCATCGGCGTCTGGGTCTTCTTCATGCGCCAGATGCAGGGGGGCGGCGCCAAGGCGCTCAGCTTCGGCAAGGCGCGGGCCCGCCTCATCTCGGACAAGCAGAACAAGGTGACGTTCCAGGACGTCGCGGGGATCGACGAGGCCAAGGAAGAGCTGCGCGAGATCATCGATTTCCTGAAGGACCCGCAGAAGTTCCAGAAGCTCGGCGGCAAGATCCCCAAGGGCGTCCTTCTCGTCGGGCCGCCCGGCACCGGCAAGACGCTGCTCGCGAAGGCGATCGCCGGCGAGGCCAACGTGCCGTTCTTCTCGATCTCGGGCTCGGACTTCGTGGAGATGTTCGTGGGCGTCGGCGCCTCCCGGGTGCGCGACCTGTTCGAGCAGGGCAAGAAGCACGCGCCCTGCATCATCTTCATGGACGAGATCGACGCGGTCGGGCGGCACCGGGGCGCGGGTCTCGGCGGCGGCCACGACGAGCGTGAGCAGACCCTGAACCAGCTCCTCGTCGAGATGGACGGCTTCGAGACCAACGAGGGCGTCATCCTCATCGCCGCGACGAACCGGCCGGACGTCCTCGACCCCGCGCTGCTGCGTCCCGGCCGCTTCGACCGGCAGGTGGTCGTGCCGCGGCCGGACGTGAAGGGCCGCGAGGAGATCCTGAGGGTCCACACGCGGCGGATTCCGCTGGCGCCCAACGTCGAGCTGAAGGTGCTCGCGCGCGGCACGCCCGGCTTCTCGGGCGCCGACCTCGCCAACCTCGTCAACGAGGCGGCGCTCCTCGCGGCGCGGCAGAACAAGAAGGTCGTTGAGATGTCCGACTTCGAGAGCGCCAAGGACAAGGTCCTGATGGGTGTGGAGCGGCGCTCGATGATCATCTCGGACGCCGAGAAGCGCATTATCGCCTACCACGAGGCGGGCCACACGCTCGTCGCCGACTTCCTGCCGGGCACCGACCCCGTGCACAAGGTGACGATCATCCCGCGCGGCCGCGCGCTCGGACTCACCCAGCAGCTGCCGCTCGACGACAAGTACAACTACTCGAGGGAGTACCTGGTCAACCGGATCACGATCCTGCTGGGCGGGCGCGGCGCCGAGGAGATCGTTTTCCAGGAGCAGACCACGGGTGCCGGTGACGACCTCGAGAAGGCGACCGAGATGGCGCGCAAGATGGTCTGCGAGTGGGGCATGTCGGACAAGCTCGGCCCGCTCACCTTCGGCAAGAACGAGGAGCACATCTTCCTCGGGCGCGAGGTGGCTCGGGCCAAGGACTACAGCGAAGCCACCGCGCTCCTCATCGACTCGGAGATCAAGCGCATCGTGATGGACGCCGCCGCCCGCGCCCGGCAGATCCTCGGGGAGAACATCGAGAAGCTCCACGCGCTCGCCCGCGCGCTGCTCGAGCGCGAGTCCCTCGACGGCGAGGAGATCGCGCGCATCCTCCGCGCCCGCCCGTTCCAGGAAGCCGCCGCTCCCGCGTAGCTCGGTGGCGCGGGCCAGCCTCGCCGGCCTCTCCCTCGGCGACGGGTTCCCCGTCGCCGTCATGGGCGTCCTGAACGTGAGCCCCGAGTCGTTCCACGCGGGCTCGATCCACGCCCCGGGCGCCGGCCTCGTCGCCGCGGCCCTCGCGATGGCGGAGGCGGGCGCGGCGCTCATCGACGTCGGTGCCCGCTCCACGGCGCCCTACGGGGAGACCGAGATCGACGAGGCCGAGGAGCGCGACCGCCTCGCGCGGGCGGTCGAGCTCCTGGCGGGCAAGGTTCCGGTGCCGATCTCCGCGGACACGGCGCGTCCGGCGCCCGCGTACGCTGCCCTCGAGGCCGGCGCGCGCGTCGTCAACGACGTCACCGGCCTCCGCGATCCCGCCGTCGCCGCGCTCGTCGCCAAGCACCACGCCGGCCTCATCCTCATGTGCTCACCGGATCCGGTCCGGGGGATCGGGGGGGCGCCCTCGACCACGCTAGCCGCAACGCGCGGCTTCGACACCTCGCGCGCTCGCCTCGGTCAACCCCCAGAAGCTACGGGTCTCGGGCACCCCCCCGCCCCCCGCACCGATCCGGTGGAGCGCGTGAAGTCACTGTTGGGAGAGGCGCTCGAGCGCGCGCGGGCGGCGGGGATCCCGGAGGAGCGGATCGTCCTCGATCCCGGCGTCGGCTTCTTCCGCGACGAGGCGATCGCGTGGGACGCGTGGGACGCGCGCGTCGTCGCCGGGCTCCCGGCGCTCCGCGCGCTCGGCCGGCCGCTCTGTGTCGGCGTCTCGCGCAAGTCGTTCCTCGGCGCCCTCACCGGTCGCGGGCGCACGGAGGACCGGCTCGCGGGCTCGCTCGCGGCGACCGCCGTCGCGGTGTGGGGCGGCGCCGCACTGATCCGCACCCACGACGTGGCGGAGACGCTCGACGCCGTGCGGGTCGCGGAGCGCCTGCGGGCCGCGCGCGGGCCCTATAATAGCGGCCAATGACACGTCTCTTCGGCACGGACGGCATCCGCGGCGTCGCGAACGAAGAGCCCCTGACGCCCGACCTCGCCTTCCGCGTCGGCCGGCAGCTCGTCGCCACGCTGCAGGCCGAGCACGCCGCCGAGCGCGCGCGGCTCGTCATCGGGCGCGACACGCGACGCTCGGGCCCCCTGCTCGAGTCCGCGCTGGTCGCCGGGCTCCTCTCCGCCGGCGCCGACTGCTACGCGGTCGGCGTCCTGCCGACGCCGGCGATCGCCTTCCTCACGCGCCGGCTCGAGGCCCACGGCGGCATCGTGCTGAGCGCCTCGCACAACCCCTTCGAGGACAACGGCATCAAGCTCTTTTCCTCCGATGGGTCCAAGTTCCCCGACGCGTGGGAGGACGAGATCGAGCGGCGGCTCGCCGGGGCGGACGCGGCGCCCCGGGCGCGCGGCGCCGGGATCGGCGAGCTGGTCGTCTACGACCGGGCGGAGAGCGACTACGCCGAGTTCCTGTGCGGGGCGTTTCCGCTCGACCTCGGCGGGCTCACGATCGCCCTCGACTGCGCCCATGGCGCGACCTACCGCGTCGCGCCGCGCGTGATGCGCCGGCTCGGCGCGCGCGTCGTAGCGCTCGGCGCGCGGCCGAACGGGACCAACATCAACAAGGGCGTCGGCGCGCTCCACCCGGAGGCGCTCCAGAAGAAGGTCCGCGCGAGCGGCGCGTCGGCCGGCTTCGCCTTCGACGGCGACGGCGACCGGCTCATCTCCGTGGACGCGGGCGGCGAGATCCGGGACGGCGACTACGCGCTCGCGATCGCCGGCCGGCACCTCGCGGCGCGCGGCCGCCTCAAGGGCCAGGTCGTCGTCACCACCGTCATGGCGAACCTCGGCCTCGACCAGGCCCTGCGCGCCGCGGGCATCCGCGTCGTGAAGACGCAGGTCGGCGACCGCTACGTGCACGAGGAGATGCAGAAGGTCGGCGCCAACGTGGGCGGCGAGCAGTCGGGCCATCTCCTCTTCCTCGACCACGCGCCCACCGGCGACGGCATCCTGTCGGCGCTGGTGCTCCTGAGCGTCGCCGCGGAGACGGGCGAGACGCTCGCCTCGCTCGCCGCGTGCATGACGAAGTTCCCGCAGGTGCTCCTGAACGTCACCGTCGCGTCGAAGCCGCCGCTCGAGTCGCTCGCCGGGCTCGCCGAGCGGGTGGCCGCGTTCGAGCGGGAGCTCGGAGGCGGCGGCCGGATCCTCGTCCGCTACTCGGGCACCGAGCCGCTCGCGCGCGTCATGCTCGAGGGGCCCGACGCCGCGCGCATCCACGCGATGGCCGACGAGCTCGCGGGGATCATCCGGGGGCGGATCGGGCGCTGACGGCGACATGACCATCACCGGCATCGGCGTGGACCTGGTCAACATCCCGCGCATGCGCGAGGTGATCGAGCGCTGGCAGGACCGTTTCCTCCGGCGCGTCTTCACCGAGCAGGAGATCGCCTACTGCCGCGCGCGGCGCGACCCGGTGCCGCACTTCGCGGCGCGCTTCGCGGCGAAGGAGGCGGCGCTGAAGGCGCTCGGCACCGGGCTCCGGCTCGGCGTGAGCTGGCGCGAGCTCGAGGTGCGCCGCGAGCGCGGCCGGGCGCCGGAGCTCGTGCTCTCCGGACGCTCGCGGGAGATCGGGCGCTCGCGCGGCGGGAGCCGCGTGCTGCTGTCCCTCACGCACGAAGGGGAATATGCGCTGGCGCAGGCTATGCTCGTGGGCGATTAGCGTGGCGAGCGGGCCGGTCATTCTCTACGGCTGTGCGCCGCACCCGGTCGTCTTCGAGCCGACGACCGCCGCGGGCTCGATCACCGGCCAGCCCGGCCGGCACGGGCTCGTCATCGCCGCGCCCCACGGCACCTCGGATCCGCGCACCGGCGACATCGCGGCGGAGCTCGCGCGGCGCACCGGTTTCGGTGTCGTCATCGCGACGGGTTTCATGCTCGAGCCCGTCACGCGCGAGAGCGCGGGGCGCCGCTACCAGGTGAACCGCCCGGCCGAGGGCGTCCCCGGCCGGTCGCCGACCGAGGAAATCGCAACGGACGGCGCGCGCCAGGTCTACGAGGCGTACGAGCGCCGCGTGCGCGAGGTCGCGCAGGGCCCGCTCCGCTTCCTCGCCGAGATCCACGGCAACAACAACCGCGACGCGGCGGGGCGGATCGAGATCGCCACCGTCGGCGTGGACCGCGACGGCGCGTTCCGGCTGCGTGCGCTCCTCGAGCTGATCCGTGACGCGCACCTCCGGACGAACAGCGAGGCGCCGCGGCTCGAGGTCCGCATCGAGCCCGCCGACGCGCTCCGCTACGGCGCGTCGGGAGCGAAGGCGAGCGGGATCCTCCGCTTCCCCGAGCGCGCGCTCCACATCGAGCTCCCGCGCGCGGCGCGCGCCGACTGGCGCGAGGTCTACACGGCGATCCTCGCCGACTTCCTCGTCCAGGCCGTGGCGCTCCCCGCCGGGCGGTAGGGCCGTGCTGCCCCTCTACACGGCCGAGGAGATGCGGCGGCTCGACCGCCGTGCGATCGGCGAGCTCGGGATCCCCGGCGCCGTCCTCATGGAGAACGCGGGACGCGGCGCGGCCGAGGCGATTCGCCGGCTCCTCCCCACGCTCGGCGCGCCGCGCCGCGGCGCGCGCGTCGTCGTCGTCTGCGGCAAGGGTGGGAACGGCGGCGACGGCTTCGTTGTCGCGCGCTGGTTCGCGAGATGGAGCGCGCGCCCGGAGGTGCTGCTGGCGTTTCCCGAACGCGAGATTGGCGACGACGCCGGCGAGATGCTCCGCGCGCTCAAGCGGACCGGTGTGCGCCCGTGGCGCGTGGAGGACGAGGGCGCGGCCGCCCGGCGCCTCGCGCGCGCCGACGTCGTCGTGGACGCGCTTCTCGGCACGGGCGCGCGCGGCGCGCCCGACGGGCTCGTCGCGCGCCTGATCGAGCTGATCAACGCGAGCGCCCGGCCCGTCGTCGCGCTCGACGTCCCGTCGGGCATCGACGCCGACGGGGGTGAGTTCGCGGGGCCCGCGGTCAGCGCGACGGTGACGCTGACCTTCGCGGGAGTGAAGCGCGGTCTGGTTCTCGGGCCGGGCGCCGGGCACGCCGGTCGCGTCGAGGTCGTGCCGATCGGCGTTCCCGCGGCGGAGGCGTGGAGGGGCGTGACGACCTTCCTGCTGGAGCGCGCCGACGTCGCGCGGCATTTCCCACGGCGACCGCGCGACGCCCACAAGGGCACCTACGGCCACCTCCTGATCGTCGCGGGCTCGATCGGCAAGACCGGCGCCGCGGCCTTGGCGGCGATGGCCGCGCTCCGGAGCGGCGCGGGGCTCGTCACCGTCGCGACGCCCGCGAGCCAGCAGCCGGTCGTCGCGAGCCTCCTGCTCGAGGCGATGACCGAGCCCCTGCCCGAGACGGCCGCGCGCACGCTTGCCCTGAAGGCGCGCGAGGTGGTGGCCGAGCTGGCCGCGGGCCGCGACGCGGTCGCTCTCGGGCCCGGCATCGGGCTCGACGAGGAGACGCGCCAGGCGGCGCGCGCGCTCGTCCAGGAGCTGCCCAAGCCCATGGCCGTGGACGCCGACGCCCTGAGCGCGCTCGCCGGCCACCTCGACGCGCTCCGCGGCGCGCCCGCGCAACGCTGCCTCACCCCGCATCCGGGCGAGCTCGCGCGGCTGCTCGGCGTCACGGTCGCGGAAGTCCAGCGCGATCGCATCACCGCCGCGCGCGAGTTCGCCACGCGCCACAATGTTCACTTGGTGCTGAAGGGCGCGGGGAGCGTGATCGGCCATCCCGACGGGCGCGTGGTCGTGAACCCGACGGGGAACCCGGGCCTGGCGAGCGGCGGGACGGGCGACGTCCTCACCGGGATGCTCGGCGCGCTCCTGGCCCGCGGCTTGGCGGCCGGCGACGCGCTCGAGGGCGCGGTCTACCTCCACGGCCTCGCCGGCGACCTCGCTGCCGAGCGCATGGGCGAGGAGTCGCTCGTCGCGGGCGACGTGATCGACGCGCTCCCCGCCGTGTTCGGGAGGCTCACCGACGCGGCCGGCTGAGATCCTGAGCCGGAGCCCCGAGGACACCGCGGCCGCCGGCGAGCGGCTCGGCCACACGCTCGGCCCAGGCGACGTCGTCGCGCTCGTCGGCGAGCTCGGCGCGGGGAAGACCTGCTTCATCCAGGGGCTCGCGCGCGGCCTCGGCGTCACCGTGCACGCGACGAGCCCCACGTTCGTGCTCATCAACGAGTATCGGGGCCGCGTGCCCGTCCATCACGTGGACGCCTACCGCACCGCGAGCCTCGCCGAGCTCCAGGACCTCGGGCTGCCCGAGCTCTTCGCGGGCGGCGGCGTGACGGTCGTCGAGTGGGCGGATAAGCTCCTGCCCCTCCTGCCGCCCGACGCGATCGAGGTGACGATCGAGGGCGTCGGCGACGAGCCCCGCCGCATCACGATCCGCCGTCCCGGCTAGTATCCCGTCCTCGAAGTCGTGTGAAGCGCCCGCCAGCGCACGGCGGCCCACCGGCGGCCCGAGCGCGGCAGTCGTTGACACGACTTCCTGGACGGAACGCTAGTCCGGCAGGACGCCGAGCACGAGCCAGCCGAAGAGCAGCGTCACGAGCGTGACCGGGACCCCGACCTTGCAGTACTCGACGAAGCCGATCTCGACGCGCGCGGCCCGCGCGGCCTCGACGACGATGAGGTTCGCGACGCTCCCGAGGATCGTGAGGTTGCCGGCCAGCGTCGAGGCCATCGCGAGGAGGAGCCATGTCCGTTCCGGGTCGCCGAGCGCGGGCACGAGCGGCTTCAACAGGAGGAGCGCCGGCACGTTGGACACGAGGTTCGAGAGGACGGCGGTGACCACCGTCAGGACCCACGGGCGGTCGAGGTTCGCGGCCCGTGCCCAGTGCAGGAGCAGCTCGACGAGCCCGGTGCGCTCGGCGCCTGCGGTGATCACGAAGAGGCCCGCGAAGAGCACCAGCAGCTCCCAGCCGATCTCGCGGTAGACCTTCTGCGGCTTCACCCGTCGCGTGAAGAGCGTGACCGCGGCGCCCGCGAGGGCGACGATCGCGATCGGCACGCCGGCGAGGAACGCGGCGAGCATCACGGAGACGGCCGCGACGGTCTTCAGCATGATCGGGTAGTGGACGGCGAGCCGCCGGTCCGGCTCGGCCTCGAGGGGGACGGAAGGGATCTGCCGCCGGTAGACCGCCCACACCACGAGGAACACGCACAGGAGGCCGGCGGCGGCGATCGGCGCCTCGCGGACGAGGAACGCCCGGTACCCGATGCCGGAGAAGCTGCCGACCAGCATGTTCTGCGGGTTGCCCGTCAGCGTGGCGACACTTCCCACGTTTGCGGCGGTCGCGAGAGCGATCAGGTACGGGACGGGCGGCAGGTGGAGCCGGCGAGTGACCGCCAGCACGAGGGGCGCCAGCACGAGACAGACGACGTCGTTCACGAAGAAGGCCGAGAGCACGCCCGCGGCGCCGGTGACCGCGCCGAGCAGGGCGAGCGGCGTGCGCGCGCTCCGGATCGTCCACGCCATGACGAGGCCGAAGAACCCGGAGAGGCGCAGGTACGCCGTGACGATCATCATGCCGAAGAGCAGCACGAGGGTGTGCGCGTCCACCGCCGCGACCGCCTCGTCCCAGCCGAGCGCGCCCGAGACGACCATGGCCGCGGCGCCGATGATCGCGACGCCCGTGCGGTCCACGCGGAAGCCGGGGACCCGGCCGAGGCCGAGCCCCGCGTAGGAGCCGACGAAGGCGGCGAGCGCGATCGCGTGGCTCCACTCGCGGCCAGGCATACGGGAAAGCATACATGCGACGCCCGCAGCGCTGGTAGAATCGTCGCGCCATGCGCGGGCTCGTCGCCTACGGCGTGTACGTTCCCTACTTCCGCCTCGAGCGCAAGGCGATCGCGGGATCGCTGGGCACGCCCGCCGGCTCGGGCACGCGCGCGGTCGCCGCGTACGACGAGGACACGACCTCGCTCGCTGTCGAGGCGGCGCGCGCCGCTCTGCGCGCGGCGCCCGGGGCGCGGCCCGACGCGCTCTACTTCGCGACCTCGGTCCCCGCGTACCTCGACAAGACGAACGCGACGGCGATCCACGCGGCGCTCGGCCTCGACGCGGGCGCGCTCGCCTGCGACATGGCGAGCGCCGTGCGCTCGGGCGCCGGCGCCCTGCGGGCGGCGCTCCAGGGCGGGGGTGTCACGCTCGTCGCGCTCTCCGACGTCCGCACGGGGCTTCCGGGCGGCGGCGACGAGCGCGAGGGCGGCGACGCCGCCGCGGCGCTCCTCTGCGCCGACGACTCGCGCGAGCTCCCCGTGCTCGCCGAGCCCGTCGCCCACGCCTCGGCGACGGCGGAGTTCCTCGAGCGCTGGCGCGTGCCCGGCGAGAACGCGTCCCACCAGTGGGAGGAGCGGTTCGGCGAGCACGCCTACGTGCCGCTCGGCGACGCCGCGGTGACCGACGCCCTCAAGCACGCCGGCGTCACCGCGCCGGCGATCGGCCACTGGATCATCGCGGGCCCGCACGGGCGGGCGAACCGGCGGCTCACGGCGTCGGTCGGCGCGGCGAAGGGGACGGTGGTGGACGACCTCTCGGCCGTCATCGGCAACACGGGGACCGCCCACGCGGGGCTCCTCCTCGCGAGCGTCCTCGACACGGCCGCCCCCGATCAGCTGATCGCGGTCGTGTCGCTCGCCGACGGGTGCGACGTCACCATCTGGCGCGCGACGGCGGCCTTGCCGGCGCGCCGGCCGCGAGCGAAGGTCGCGGCCCAGCTCGCCGGCGGCGGTCAGGTGAGCTACCCGAGCTTCCTGACCTGGCGCGGCTTCCTTCCGCGCGAGCCGCCGCGCCGGCCCGACCCCGAGCCGCCCGCGGCGCCGCCCTCGCGCCGGGCCGGGGACTGGAAGTTCGCGTTCACCGGGAGCCGGTGCCAGGCGTGCGGCGCGCGCCACCTGCCACCCCAGCGCGTGTGCGTGAAGTGCCACGCGATCGACCGCATGACGCCCGAGCGTCTGGCCGACGTCCCCGCGACGATCGCGACCTTCACGGTGGACCGGCTCGCGTACTCGCTCTCGCCGCCGGTCGTCGCGGCGGTCATCGACTTCGAGGGTGGCGGGCGCTTCCAGTGCGAGCTGACCGACGTGGACCCGGCGGCCGTGAAGATCGGCGACCGGGTGGAGATGACGTTCCGGCGGCTCTTCACCGCCGACGGCGTGCACAACTACTTCTGGAAGGCGCGGCCCCGGCGCGCGAGTGGCGCATGAGCGCGCAAGAGCGGTGGCAGCTCGCCGGCAACGCGCCGGACGCCTACGAGCGCCACATCGTCCCGGCGCTGTTCATGCCGTGGGCGCGGAGCCTCGTCGAGACCGCGGCGCTCCGTCCCGGCGAGCGCGTGCTCGACGTGGCCTGCGGCACCGGTGTGGTGACGCGCCTGGCCGCCAAGCGCGTCGGCGCCGGGGGGAAGGTCGTCGGCCTCGACCTGAACGCCGGGATGCTGGAGGTCGCGCGCTCGCGCGCGCCCGCGATCGAGTGGCGCGAGGGGAGCGCCACAGAGCTCCCGCTGCCGGACGCCGCGTTCGACGCGGTGCTCTGCCAGCAGGGGCTCCAGTTCTTCCCGGACCGGCCGGCCGCGCTCCGCGAGATGCGCCGCGTGCTCGTGCCGGGCGGCCGGCTCGCGCTCAGCGTCTGGCGGTCGCTCGAGTGGAGCCCCGGGCACCGGGCGCTCGCGGACGCGCTCGAGCGGCACATCGGCCCCGAGACCGCGGCGATCATGCGGGCGCCGTTCGCCCTCGCCGACCCCGAGGAGCTACGCGCGCTGGCGGTCGCCGCCGGCTTCCGCGAGGTCGCCGTCCGGGCGGCGGTCGAAGATGTCCGCTTCCCGTCGGTGGACGAGTTCCCGCTCGTCCAGGCGGCCGCGACCCCGCTGGCGCCCTTCGTGGCCGGCGCGCCGGAGAGCGCGCGGGCCGCGCTGGTGGCGGATGTGCGGACGGCGCTCGCACGGTACGTGAGCGGTGAGACGCTCGTGTGGCCGATCCAGGCGCACGTCGTCACGGCGCGGGCGTAGTACGATAAGGTCAGGCACCGTGGCCTGAACGATCGAGAGGAGACGACCCGATGGCGAGCAACGGCATCCGCGACCGCGTGGCGATCGTCGGCATGGGCTGCACCCCGTTCGGCGAGCACTGGGACAAGGGCGTCAACGACCTGCTCGTGGACGCGACGAAGGAAGCGCTCGCGTCGGCGGGGGTCGAGCTCCGCGACGTGGACGCGTTCTGGCTCGGCACGCTCTACTCAGGCCAGTCCGGGCTCACGCTCTCGCGGCCCCTCAAGATCGACTACAAGCCCGTGAGCCGGCTCGAGAACTACTGCGCGACCGGCTCTGAGGCGTTCCGCAACGCGTGCTACGCGGTGGCCTCGGGCGCGTACGACCTCGCGATGGCGATCGGTGTCGAGAAGCTGAAGGACAGCGGCATCTCGGGCCTGCCGGGCATCGCCGCGCCCGGCGACGGGACCAAGGCCGGGCTCACGGCGCCCGCCTCGTTCAGCCTGCTGGCGCCCGCCTACGGCAAGAAGTACGGCGTGGACGACCCGACGCTGAAGGACGTCATGACGCGGATCGCGTGGAAGAACCACAAGAACGGCGCGCTGAACCCGCGCGCCCAGTTCAGGAAGGAAGTATCGAAGGACACGATCGCCTGCTCGCCGCTCGTCGCCGGGCCGCTCGGCATCTTCGACTGCTCTGGCGTCAGCGACGGCTCGGCCGCGGCGATCATCGTCCGCGCCGAGGACGCCCGGCGCTACACCGACAAGCCGCTCTACGTGAAGGCGCTCTCGTTCATCGCGGGCCCCGCCGCCGGGCCGATGGACCCGGACTACGACTACACGACGTTCCCCGAGGTGGTCGCGTCCGCCGTCGACGCGTACGCCCAGGCCGGGATCAAGGACCCGCGGCAGGAGCTCGCGATGGCCGAGGTCCACGACTGCTTCACGCCGACCGAGCTCGTGCTGATGGAGGACCTCGGCTTCGCCGCGCGCGGTACCGCGTGGAAGGAGGTCCTCGCCGGCACCTTCGACCTCGAGGGCGAGCTCGCCGTGAACCCCGACGGCGGCCTCAAGTCCTTCGGCCACCCGATCGGCGCCTCGGGGCTCCGGATGCTCTTCGAGGCGTGGCTCCAGCTCCGCGGCGAGGCCGGCAAGCGCCAGATCGCCTCGGTCGCGCGCGGCCGGAAGCTCGCCCTCACGCACAACCTCGGCGGCGCGCCGGGCGAGTGCGTGTCGTTCGTCGGCGTGGTGGGCTCGGAGCCGAGCGCGTAGCGGCCGCTGAGCCGTACCGTGGTCGGGCCAACCGGACTCGAACACGGGTTTCAGCTTCGGATCTCGAAGCAAAACTCCAAAGGACCTGTTTGCCGGCGAGTGGTTGCGAGCACCCGTAACCATGCGAAGGCTGCTTGACACAACTCCTCTTTGGACACATCCTCGCGGATCGAGACGCCCCAGGGCCGCCAGGTTCATCGGCGGTCGTTCCTTCAACGTCCGCTCCCAGTAGGAGGGAACCCCGTGAGGATGACGAAGCTTCTGTCGCTAGCCGTCGTGACGGTGCTGGTGTTCGCGTTCGTCCCCGTCGGTGCCCAGCAGCCGGTGGCGCCGCCCCCGCCGCAGATCGCCTACGGCGCCCCGATCAACCTCGAGCACGCGAAGAAGGTCGTGGCGGGCGCGGAGGCCGAGGCGAGGAAGAACCACTGGAGCATGGCCATCGCCGTCCTCGATTCGGGTGGTCACCTCGTCATGCTCGAGCGCATGGATGGCACGCAGCTCGGCAGCATCGAGGTGGCAAGGGACAAGGCGTACTCGGCGGTCCTCTACCGGCGCCCCACCAAGGTGTTCCAGGATCTCGTCGGCCAGGGCGGCGCCAACCTCCGCCTGCTGGGACTGAGAGGGGCCAGCGTGCTCGAGGGCGGGATCCCGCTCATCGTGGAC
>DATFVL010000189.1 GCA_035260325.1 Candidatus Methylomirabilota bacterium
TCCTCGAGAGCGCCTGGTTCGACCCGGTCTCGATCCGCCGCACCTCGCGCGCGCTCGGGCTCCGCACGGACGCGGCGTACCGCTTCGAGCGCGGCGCCGACATCGAGGCGCTCGTGGACGCCTCCGCCCGCGCCGCCCAGCTCATCCGCGAGCTGGCGGGCGGCGCGGTCGCGCGCGGGATGGTGGACGTCTACCCGCGGCGCCGCAAGCCCGTCCGCGTGCGCCTCCGCATGTCGCGCGTGAAGCGCGTGCTCGGCGTGACGCCGGCGCCGGCGCTGGCCCGGCGCATCCTCGCCGGTCTCGGCCTGCCGGCCCGCGCGCGGGGCGCGGTGCTCGACGTGACGGTCCCGAGCTTCAGGCGCGACCTCGCGATGGAGGACGATCTCGTCGAGGAGATCATCCGCGTCTGGGGCTATGGCAAGCTGCCCTCGACGCTGCCCGCCGGCGCCGTGGACGTCGTCAAGCAGCCGGCGACTCTGCGCCAGGCCGAGACGGTACGGCGGGCGCTGGTCGGCGCGGGCCTCGCCGAGGCGATCACCCACGCCTTCTGCGACCCGGCCCGCGCGGCGCTCTTCCGCGCCCTCGGCGCCGCCGAGCCGCTCACGCTCAAGAACCCGCTAGCCCAGGATGCGTCGGTCCTCCGGTCGCATCCCCTCGAGGGGCTCCTCGGCGCGGTGTCGGTCAACGTGCGGCGCCAGCAGCCGGACGTCGCGCTCTTCGAGCTCTGCAAGACGTATGAAGCGGCGCGGAACGAGACCGGCGCGGTCGAGCCGCGCTGGGCGGCGATCGCGCTCGCGGCCAGCCGTACCGCACGCGCGTGGCACACGCCGGACGCGCCTGCCGACGTCTACGACGCGAAGGGCCTCGCCGAGCACGTGCTGGCGGCCCTCGGGATCGGTGGCCTCCGGCCCGGCGCCGGCAGGCTCGGCGGCTTCGAGCCCGGCTGTCACGGCGCGCTCGAGAACGAGGCCGGGGCGATCGTCGCCGAGTTCGGAGAGGTCGCGGCGGCGGTCCGCGACGCCTACGGCATCGACGTGCCGGTGTTCGGCGCCGCCGTCGCGCTCGACGTCGCCGAGGCGACGCCCACGCCGCCCCTGGCGTACCAGCCGCTCCCGCGGTTCCCGGCCGTCCAGCGCGACCTGGCGTTCGTCCTGGGCGCGGAGCAGGCGCTGACCGCCGCCGAGATCGAAGCCGCGCTCGCGCGCGAGGCCGGGCCGCTCCTGCGGCAGGTGACGCTCTTCGACGTGTTCCGCTTCCCCGACGGCCGCCGGAGCCTCGCCTGGCGGCTCACGTTCCAGGCCGAGGACCGGACGCTCACCGACGACGAGGTGAACCGGGTCCAGGAGCGCGTGACTCAGCGGATCACCGCCGCCTTCGGCATCGCGCTGCGGAGCGCCTGATGGCCGACGGGATCGTCGAGCGTCTGACGGAGCTGGAGAACGCCGTGCGCCGCGCCGTCGAGGCGCTCGGGCGCCTCCGCGAGGAGAACGCCCAGCTCCGGCGCGACGCGAAGCGGCTCGCCGACGAGCGGCGGCAGGTGCTCGCCCAGGTGGACGCGATCCTGAAGGACATCGCGAAGCTCGAGCTGGACAGGACGGAATGACCGAGCCGCGGCGGGTCGAGTTCACGATGCTCGGACGGACGCTCGTGATCCGCACGCCGGAGCCCCGCGACTACATCGTGTCCCTCGCGAAGTACATCGAGGAGCGCACGACGACGCTCAAGCGCTCGGGCGTGAAGGACCCGATGACGGCGCTCATGCTCGCCGCGCTCGATATCACCGACGAGCTCTTCAAGGCGCGCGAGGAGGGCCCGCGCGAGCAGGCCGACGTGAGCCGGCGCCTCTCTGCCCTCGTCGCCATCCTCGACAAGGCGAGACCGAAGGAGCCGGGCGCCTAGAACGCCCCGTGGCGGCCGGCGCCGGCGGCGAAGCGCCGGGCGCCCGCCAGGCTCTCGCCCGTGGCCCCGGACTTCATCCCGAGCGCGTGCTCGCGCCTGAGCGCGGCGGTGAGCGGGAGCCCCACCGAGTCGTACGCCGACCGCCGGTCGCTCCTGACGCAGTTCGGCGGGAACCCGGCGATCGTCAGCGCGAGGGCCTCCGCCTCTCCGCGCGCCCGGCCCTTCGGGACGACGCGGTTGGCGAGCCCGATACGCTCGGCCTCGCGCGCGTCCACGGGCCGGCCCGTCATGATGATGTCGAGCGCTCTGCCGAGACCGACGATCGCCGGCAGCCGGACGGTGCCGCCGTCGAGCAGCGGGATGCCCCAGCGGCGG
>DATFVL010000190.1 GCA_035260325.1 Candidatus Methylomirabilota bacterium
GATCTCCGAGGAGCTGCGCGACGCGATCCTGCGCAACGCCCCGACCGCCGAGCTGCGCGAGCTGGCGCAGTCGCAGGGCATGAAGACGCTCCGCCAGAACGGGCTCCTCAAGGTGCTCGAGGGGACCACGACCGTCGAAGAGGTGCTGAGGGTCACCCTGTCGTAGCGCTGCTGCGATTCCGATCAAGGGAGACACGAATGGCCGCGAACATGGCGGATCTGCTGCAGATCATGGTGGACCGCGGGGCCTCGGACCTGCACATCACGAGCGGGACCCATCCGCAACTCCGCATCAGCGGGCGCCTCACCCAGCTCACGCAGTTCGAGCAGTTGACCCCCCAGGACACGCAGCGGCTGGCCTACAGCGTCCTGAACGAAGGGCAGAAGCAGAAGTTCGAGGAGGAGAACGAGCTCGACCTCTCCTTCGGCATCCAGGGGCTCGCGCGCTTCCGTTGCAACGTGTTCCGCCAGCGCGGCGCCGTCGGCGCGGCGATCCGCGTCATCCCGCACAAGATCCGCTCCTTCGACGAGCTCGGGCTTCCGCCCATCGTGCAGCAGCTGGCGGACCGGCCGAAGGGGCTCGTCCTCGTCACCGGGCCGACGGGGTCGGGCAAGTCCACGACGCTCGCCGCGATGATCGACAAGATCAACAGCGAGCGATACGAGCACATCGTCACGATCGAGGACCCGATCGAGTTCGTCCACCCGCACAAGTCCTGCCTCGTGAACCAGCGCGAGGTCTTCTCGGACACGCAGTCGTTCCAGCGGGCCCTCAAGTCCATCCTCCGGCAGGATCCGGACGTGGTCCTCGTCGGCGAGATGCGGGACCTCGAGACGATCGCGGCGGCGCTGACCATCGCGGAGACCGGCCACCTGACCTTCGCGACGCTGCATACCAACTCGTGCGCCCAGACGATGAACCGCATCATCGACGTCTTCCCGACCAACCAGCAGACGCAGGTGCGCGCGCAGCTCGCCCTCGTGCTCGAGGGCGTGCTGTCGCAGACCCTGATCCCCAAGGTCGGCGGCGGGCGCGTGATGTCGATGGAGATCATGACGGCCACGCCGGCGATCCGGAACCTGATTCGCGAGGACAAGATCCACCAGATCTATTCGGCGATCGCCACCGGGCTGAAGTTCGGCATGCAGACGATGAACCAGTCACTCGCGGATCTCGTGAGGCGGAAGCTGATCACCCGCGATGAGGGGATGAATCGTTCGACGCTTCCCGAGGAACTGATGCAGCTACTCGGCAACGAAGGCGTCGGTCCACCGGCCGCGGCCACGGCGGCGGCCGGCGCTTCACCCTTCGCCAAGCGCTAGGAGGGGACCATGCCCGTGTTTGCGTACCGTGGCCGGTCGGCGTCGGGCGCCGTGGCCGGCGAGATCGAGGCGGACGACCGGCCCGGCGCCGTCGCCGCGCTCCGCGCGAAAGGCGTGGTCGCGACGGCGGTCCAGCAGCGGCAGGCCAAGGCCGCCGCGGTCAAGAAGGTCGGCGGCTCGGTCAAGGACAAGGACCTCGCCATCTACACGCGCCAGTTCTCGACCATGGTCGACGCGGGCCTCCCCATCGCGCAGTGCCTCTCGATCCTGTCCGAGCAGAGCGATTCCAAGACGCTGCGCGAGGTGACGGGCCGGATCGCGCGCGAAGTCGAGGGCGGCGCGACGCTCGCGGAGTCCTTCAGGAAGTACCCGAAGGTGTTCGACGACCTCTTCACGAACATGCTCCAGGTCGGCGAGTCGGGCGGCGTGCTCGACGTCGTGCTGCAGCGCCTGTCGGGGTATATCGAGAAGGCCGCCAAGCTGAAGAGCAAGGTCAAGGGCGCCATGGTCTATCCCGTCACGATCATCGGCGTCGCCATGCTCGTCATCATCTTCATGATGATCTTCGTCATCCCGACGTTCGCCAAGATGTTCCAGGGCATGGGCGCGGACCTCCCCCTGCCGACGAAGATCGTCATGTTCATCTCGGAATTCACCCAGCGGTACATCATCTTCATGGTGCTGGCGATCGTGGGCATGATCTACGCGATCAAGCGCTACTACGCGAGCGACCAGGGCAGCAAGGTGATCGACGCGTTCCTGCTGAAGATCCCGGTGATCGGCATGCTCATCCGCAAGGTGGCGGTCGCCCGATTCACGCGGACGCTCGGGACGCTGATCTCGTCCGGCGTGCCCATTCTCGAAGGGCTGCTCATCACCGCCCGCTCCGCCGGCAACCGCGTCGTCGAGCGCGAGGTGATGGGGGCGCGCACGGCCGTCACCTCCGGCCGCACGCTGTCCGATCCCCTCCGCGGGAGCACCGTGTTCCCGCCGATGGTCGTGCACATGATCAGCGTCGGTGAGAACACCGGCGCGCTCGACCAGATGCTCTCGAAGATCGCCGACTTCTACGACGACGAGGTCGACACGGCCGTCAACGCGCTCACGGCGCTGCTCGAACCGATGATGATCGTCTTCCTCGGCGTGGTCGTCGGCGGTCTGGTCGTGGCGATGTACCTGCCGATCTTCAAGCTGGTCACCTTGATGAAGTAGTGAAACCGCCGACGATCGACGGGCTGCTGCGCGGGTTCTCCTGGGCGCGGCTCGGGCTCGCCGCGCTCCTGCTGGCGCTCGGGCCGTTCCTGCCGTCCGACCTCATCCCCGGGGAGCAGCCCGCCGTGCTGGCGCTCGCGCTGCTGACGGTCGTCGCGTCGTCCGCCGCCCTGCTCCTGTTCGGCGGCATGGCCGACCCGCGCCACATGTCGTGGCTCTTCTGCCTGCTCGACGCCGTGCTCGTGACGGCCGTCGTGGCGGCGACCGGGGGCGGGCGGTCCATCTTCGCCTTCCTGTACGTGCTCTCGGTGACGGCCGCCTGCGTGCTCCTGTCCCGCACCGGGGGCCTCGTGATGGCCGCCGTCGCGAGCGTGCTCTACACCGCTCTCGTCCTGGGCCGCACCGTGTTTCCGACCAGCATCTTCTTCGAAGCGCCCGGGGAGACGACCGGCCTCGAGCTGCTGACGATGTTCATGAACTCCGGCACCTTCCTCGTCGTCGCGATCCTCGCCGGTGGGCTCGCCGAGCAGTTCCGCTCGACGCGGCGCGAGCTCGAAAAGGAGCGGCGGGACCTCCTCGACCTGCAGGCCTTCAAAGACCTCGTGTTCCAGTCGGTGGGCACCGGTCTCATCGCACTCGACCGGGGGCACCGGATCACCGCGCTCAACCGCGCCGCGGAGGAGATGACGGGGCGCGCCGCGGCCCAGGTCGTCGGCCGGCCGTGGTCGGCGCTCTTCGGCGACGAGATCGCGCTCGACGCCGTCGCCGCCGTGATCGACGGCAGCCCCCGCGCGGCGTCGCTGCACGAGACCACGCTGCGCCGGCCCGACGGCACCGCCGCGCCCGTGCGCATCACCTTCTCCGCGCTCCGCGCCGGCGACGGCGTGCGCCTCGGACTCATCGGAGCGTGCGAGGACCTCTCGGCGATCCGCCAGCTCGAGGCCCGCATGCGCCAGGCCGACCGCCTGGCGACCCTGGGCCGGATGGCGGCGAACATCGCCCACGAGATCCGAAACCCGCTGGCCTCGCTCACCGGCGCGATCGAGGTCCTGACCGGCCCCGCCGCCCCGGGGGAGGCGCGCGAGCGCCTCTCGCAGATCGTCATCCGCGAGTCCGAGCGGCTGAACCAGATCATCAAGAACTTCCTCGAGTACGCGCGCCCGGCGCCATTGATGCTCGAGACGGTCAACGTCGTCGACGCCGTGGAGGAGGTCCTCGTGCTCCTCGAGCATCGCGCCGGGCCGGGGAGCCTCAAGATCGTGCGCGACTTCGTGCCGCCGGTCGTCTGGCGCGTGGACCCGCAGCAGTTCAAGCAGGTCGTCTGGAACCTCTGCCTCAACGCGGTCGACGCCATGCCCGAGGGCGGCGAGCTGCGCGTCGGCGCCGCCGCGGCGCCGGGCCGGCTCCTGGAGCTCCGCGTGAGCGACACCGGCAGCGGCGTCGCCCCCGGCGACCTCGCGAACCTGTTCGAGCCCTTCTTCTCCACCAAGCCGGAGGGCACCGGCCTCGGGCTCGCGCTCGTGCACCGGATCGTGCAGGAGCACGGTGGCGACATCGACGTGCGCAGCACGCCCGGCCTCGGCACGACGTTCACGGTCACCCTGCCCGCGCGCGATGCCTGACACGCGCGTCCTCGTCGCGGACGACGAGCGCAGCATGCGCGACCTCCTCGCGATCATGCTGAGACAGGAGGGCCACGAGGTCACCGCCGTCGAGGGCGGCGCGCAGGCGATCGAGGCGCTCAAGCGCGAGGCGTTCGACCTGGTGATCACCGACCTCCGGATGCGGGAAGTGGACGGCCTCGCCGTGCTCCGCGCGGCGAAGGAGCACTCGCCCGAGACGGTCGTGGTCGTCATCACCGCGTTCGCGTCCACCGAGACGGCGGTCGAGGCGATGAAGCTCGGCGCCTACGACTACATCACCAAGCCGTTCAAGATGGACGAGATCAAGCTCATCCTGGCGAACGCGCTCGAGCGCAAGCGCCTCCAGGACGAGAACCAGGCGCTCAAGCGACAGCTGCGTCGCGAGCGGAGCGTCGAGAGCTTCGTGGGCCGGAGCCCGCAGATGCTCGAGATGTTCGAGACCATCCGGAAGATCGCGGACAGCATGTCCACGGTGCTCGTCGCCGGCGAGAGCGGCACGGGCAAGGAGCTGGTCGCCCGGGCCATCCACGATGGGAGCCCGCGCCGTAACGGGCCGTTCGTCTCCGTCAACTGCGGCGCGATCCCCGAGACGCTGATGGAGTCGGAGCTGTTCGGCCACGTCAAGGGGGCCTTCACGGGCGCGGTCGCGAGCACCGTGGGCCTCTTCTCGGCCGCCCACGGCGGCACCCTCTTCCTCGACGAGATCACCGAGGTGCCCGCGGCGCTCCAGGTGAAGCTCCTGCGCGTGATCCAGGAACGGGAGATCCGGCGCGTCGGCGACACGAAGGACATCAAGGTGGACGTTCGGCTGATCGCGGCGTCGAACCGCGACGTCGCAAAGGCCGTCCAGGACGGGACGCTCCGCGAGGACCTCTTCTACCGCCTCAACGTCATTCCGCTCCACATTCCGCCGCTGCGCGAACGGCGGGAGGACATCCCGCTGCTGGTCGCCCACTTCATGAAGCGTCGGTCGTCGGAGCTCGGCCGTTCGGTGCGCAGCGTGACGCCCGCGGCGCTCGCGGTCCTGGAGAGCTACCGCTGGCCGGGCAACGTCCGTGAGCTGGAGAACGTCATCGAGCGCGCGCTCGTGCTCGGCAACGGCGACGTGCTCGACGTGGACGCGCTGCCGCCGGACCTCCGGCGCCCGCAGGACGTTCTCGAGATCGCCGTGGAGATCCCGGAGAGCGGGCTCGACCTCCAGGCGACGCTCGACCAGATCGAGCAGCGCTACATCCAGCTCGCGCTGGCGCGGACCGGCGGCGTCCAGACGCGCGCGGCGGAGCTCTTGCGGGTGAGCTTCCGTCAGCTCCGCTACAAGCTCCGGAAGCACGCGGCGAGATCGGACTCCGGCGCGTAGCGCGACGCCGGGGCTCGGGCGCTCCACCCGGGCGGCGATGACGGATTTTGTCAGTGCCCATGACCAGGAAGGTCAGAGCCTGCCATTTTCCGGATCGCCGACCATCTGCAAAGCGCCGCAAAAGAAGGGATTCGCCCGGAGTCGAGGGCTGGCACGGGCTGGCACGGAAGATGCGAGAGTAGAAGCCACCGGATGCAGACTGCTGCGAGACGAACCAAGAGGAGGGTTCCATGATCCAGTGGTGGACGAAGAGGCGGTGTGCAGTGAGGGGCCAGCGAGGCTTCACCCTCATCGAGCTGATGATCGTCGTGGCGATCATCGGCATCCTGGCGGCGATCGCCATCCCGCTCTACGCCAACGTGCAGGCGCGGGCGCGGATCGCCAAGGCCCAGGCCGACGCGCGGGCGATCGCGTCCGCGGTGTCGATCTACTCGGCCCACATGGGCAACGTGCCGACGGCGACGAACCTCAGCGAGCTGACTGTGGTGGTCACGAACGCGCAGGCGCAGACGGCCGGACCGTTCCTGGCGCGCGTGCCGTCCGTGCCCGCGAACTGGTTGCCCGCCGCGGGCTACGCGTACGCCGCGAGCACCGCAGCGGGGACGTTCAACATCTCCGCGACGGGCGACGGCGCGACCGTCACGGTGCCGTAACACAGTTCTCGCTGTTCTCTCTGGACGGGGGAGGGCCGACCCTCCCCCGTCGTCATTCGTGCCAGCAGCACCACCGGCGCCGGCGCGATCTGTCCAGCTCACTCACGCCGCCGCCCCGCAAATATCCGTGAGAGCGTGACCAGACGCCCGTTATAGAATTTGGCACCGCTCCTGCAACTTTGGCGGGGACTCCTCCGGGGTCCGTACGTCAAGCGTGGCATGAGGTGAGTCGGCAATGACCTCGGGAACCGAAAGCGTCGTCACGGTGGCCTCGAAGCCCCTGGCCGGCAGGCGGCTGCTGACGCCGACCCTGAGCCGGCTTGCGACCAGAGTGCTGGCCGTCTGGGGAATACCGCTCGCGCTCTCGCTGATCACCCTCGTCGTGTTCTCGCCGAGCCTCTGGAACAACTTCGTCGAGTGGGACGACCAGATCAACCTGTACGAGAACCCCGCGTACCGGGGCCTCGGTGCGGCCCAGTTCAAATACTTCTTCACGACGATGCTGCTGGGCCACTACATCCCGCTCACGTGGATGACGTTCGGCATGGACTACGTCCTGTGGGGCATGAACCCCATGGGTTACCACCTGACGAGCCTGCTCATCCACGCCGCGGGCGCGGCGGTGTTCTATCTCGTGGCGCTCCGCATCCTCCAGAAGGCCACGACGCTCGGCGACGCGCCGCTGCGAATCGGGGCCGCGATCGCGACGCTCGTCTTCATGCTGCACCCGCTCCGCGTCGAGTCGGTCGCCTGGGCGACGGAGCGCCGCGACGTGCTCTCGGGGCTCTTCTGCTTCCTCACGCTCCTCGCGTATCTCAAGATGTCCGACGCGAGCGGCGTCCGGCGCCGCTGGCTCCTCGCCGGCGCCACCGGTCTCTACCTCCTCGCGCTGGCCTCGAAGGGCAGCGTGATGGTGCTGCCCGGGATGCTGATCCTGCTCGACATCTACCCGCTGCGGGCGTTCGGCAGGTGGACGCTCTACGAGAAGATCCCGTTCGCCATCCTGGGCGTCGCGGGCGCGGCCGTGACCTACTACGCGCAGAGTTCGAACCACTTCATCACCCCGCTCGAGCGCTACCCGCTGACAGCGCGGATCGTCGTGATGTTCCACAGCGTCTGGTTCTACGCCGAGAAGACGATCCTGCCGCTCAGGCTCGCGCCGCTCTACGAGCTGCCCGCGCGGGTGAACCCGCTCGCGTGGCGCTTCATCCTGCCGGCGCTGGCGGTGATCGGAATCACGGCGGCGCTCGTCGCCCTGCGGCGGCGCTGGCCGGCGGGGATCACGGCGTGGGCCTGCTACGTGGTAGCGCTCGGGCCCGTCATCGGGCTCATCCACTCGGGCCACCAGCTCGCCCACGACCGGTACAGCTATCTGCCGACGGTCAGCCTCGCGTTGCTGCTCGGCGGCGTCGCGGGCCTCCTCGCGCGCGCCGCCGCGGCCGGCACATTCCGTCCGGGCATCGTGCGGGCGTTCTCCGTCACGGGCGTGGTCGCCGTCTTCGGGCTCGGGGTGCTGTCGTTCCAGCAGGTCCAGGTCTGGCGCGACACCGACACGCTCTGGCGGTATGCGATCGACGCCCAGCCGGACTGCTCGATCTGCTACGGGAACCTCGGGGTCTACCTCGCGAACCGCGGGCTCACCGGTGAGGCCCGCAAGTACTTCGAGCGGACGCTGATCATCCGGCCCGACCAGGTGAAGGCGTACCACCACCTGGGCTACCTCCACGCGATAAAGGGCGAGTACAAGGAGGCGGCTCAGGCCTACGAGAAATACCTGCGGCGGTTTCCCAGCGACGCCGACGCCCTCGCCAACATGGGGGCGACGCTCATGGCGCTCGGCCGGCCCGGGGAGGCGCTCGAGGTGCTGCGGCGCGCCGGAAGGATCGCGCCCAACAGTCCATTCGTTCAGACCAACCTCGGCTTCGCCGTCGGCGAGACCGGGCACCCCATGGAGTCCCTGGCGTACTTCCGGCGCGCGATCGCGATCAAGTGGGACATGGCGCACCCGTGGTCGGGGCTGGCCAGGTTCTTCGCCGCCACGGGCCAGCGCGACGCTGCCCTCACCGCCCTCGGCATTCTCAGGATGCTCAGTCCGTCGATGGCGCAAAGCGTCGAGTTCCGGCTGCTCGAGACCTGGTAGCGTCGTGGACGTGCCGCTCGCCGACGCCGCGCGCGGCGCGGCGCTCGTCTCGGTGGCCCTGTTCGGGCTCGTCATCGGCAGCTTCCTCAACGTCGTGATCGCGCGGCTGCCCGAGCGCCGGAGCCTCTGGCGCCCCCGCTCGGCGTGTCCGGCGTGCGATGTCGCGATCGCCTGGTACGACAACATCCCCGTGCTCTCGTTCCTGGCGCTCCGTGGCCGCTGCCGGGCGTGCGGCGGCGCGATCTCGTCTCGCTACCCCGTCGTCGAGCTCCTCACCGCCGCCGCGTTCCTCGGCGCCTGGGCCGCGTTCGGACCGACGCCGCGCTTCGCCGTGTCCGCGGCGCTCCTGGCCGCGCTCATCGCCATCGCGGCAATCGACCTGCAGCGCCAGATCATCCCCGACGCGATCACGCTGCCCGGAATTGTGGCGGGGGTGCTCATCGGCGTGGGCACCGGGGCATGGCTCGACTCCGTGATCGGCGTGCTGGTCGGCGGCGGGATCTTCTTCGTGATCATTCTCGTCCAGCCGGGTGGGATGGGCGGGGGCGACATGAAACTCGGCGCGATGCTTGGCGCATTCCTCGGCTGGAAGGCGCTCCTGTTCTCGCTGTTCGTCGCGGTGACCGTCGGCGGCGTGGTCGCGCTCGCCCTCCTCGCGACCGGGCTCCGCGGCCGCAAGGACCCGATCCCCTTTGGTCCCTTCCTTGCACTCGGTGGCGCCGCCGGCCTGTTCTGGGGCGAGAGGGTGGTGGCGTGGTACCTGCGGGGGTTCGGCGGCTAGACGCGCGGGGCTTCGGGCTCGTCGAGCTCGCCGTCGTACTCTCGCTCCTCGGCATCCTGGCTCTGCTCGCGGCCCCGACGATGCTCGGGCTCTGGCGGGACGCGACGCTTCGGGCCGCGGCCGAGGAGCTGGCCGGCGCCGTCGGTCACGGACGGCTCCTCGCGATCTCGCTCAACGCGGCGGTGTGCGTGTCCGTCGCGGGCGGCGTCGTGCGATTCGAGCAGGCGCGGGGCGCCTCCTGCAGCGGCGGAGAGCTCGGCGCGCCCGGCGCGCAGCCGATCCGGCTCGCCGGCGCCGCGCGCGTGAGCGGTGCCGCCGTCGTCTTCACCCACCTCGGTGCCGCGACGCCCGCGGGGAGCTACGCCGTGACCGATCCCGCGAGCGGCCGCGGGCATCGCGTGGTCGTCGCCGTCTCGGGCCGGGTGAGCGTCCAGTGACCGGCGCGCGCGGACTCTCACTGGCCGAGATCCTGGTCGCGACGTGTGTCCTGTCGGTCGGACTCACCGCGGTGGCGACCGGCTTGCGGTACGCGGCGGTCGGCGTCGACACGGGCAGGACCGAAACGGCCGCCGTGCTCCTCGCCGAGGAGCGGCTGGAGCTCCTCCGCGCCGCCGCGCTCACCGAGTGGGGCCACGCGCTCCTCGCCCCGGGCGTCGCCCGCGAGGCGTACGGCGCGATCGCCGGCGCGCCGGGCTTCCGGCGGGAGACGACGGTGGTGGACCTGGGAGGCGCCGCGTGCGCCGATCCGGCGCCCGCGGAAGTGACCTGCAAGCGGGCCAGCGTCGCCGTGTCGTACCGCCCGGCGGCGGGCGGCGAGCGGCGCGTCGAGCTCGCGACCGTCCTCGCGCCGCGCCCGTGAGCCCGCACGGGGACCAGCGCGGCATCGCGCTGGTCCTGTCGCTGATCGTCCTCATGCTGCTGAGCGGCCCCGTCCTCGCTTTCCTGGCGGCCGGCGCGCTGGAGCCACGGATCGCGCGGAATCTCGGTGACGCCGCGCGCGCCCGCTGGCTCGCCGAGGCGGGGCTCGAGATCGGCTACGGCGCGCTCGTCGCGGCCGCCGACGCGGACGACTCGTGGGGCGCGCTCGTCGCGGCCGCCGACGCGGCCGCGCCGTGGGTCACGCTGCCCGGCCTCGCCGCCGCGGCGCTGCCGGGGCTCTCGATCGCGGAGGGCACCTACACCGTCAGCATCCGCAACGACGTCGCGGGTGACGCGAACGATGTCGTCATCATGCGATCCACGGGCGCGTTCAACACCGCCGCGCGCACGCTCGAGGTCGTCGTGAGGCGACGCCGCGCGCCGGGCGTGCCGGCTGCGGGCGTTCGCGCCCTCCACGCGATGTCGAACTGGCGAGAGCGCTGAGGCGCCTCTGCCGCGCCGCGTTTCGCGGCGGCGCCTCGAACGCGCGCCCGGATTCCACCCGTTGGGGCGACGCGGGCCCTCGACGCCAAATGTAGTACGTGGGAAAATATTGGCCCCTCGCGGCCCCGCGCCTATACTACTTATCCACGGAGGAGAAAGGCGTTTAAACATGGCGTTTTTCCGCAAGGCTCCGCAAGTGTTCGGGCTCGACATCGGGTCGAGCGCCGTCAAGGCGCTCCAGCTCACGGAGACGGG
>DATFVL010000191.1 GCA_035260325.1 Candidatus Methylomirabilota bacterium
TGCCGCAGCTGGCGGTGACCGCCGTGTTCTTCTTCTGGCCCGCCTTCGAGTCGGTGCGCCTGTCCTTGTTCCGCACCTCGCCGTTCGGCGACAGGCGCTTCTTCGTCGGTCTCGAGAACTTCGTGAAGCTCTTCGCCGACCCGGACTACTACCGGTCGATCCTGAACAGCTTCGTGTTCGCCTTCGGCGTGACCGCGATCGCCCTCGGGACGGGCCTGTTCGTCGCCGCGCTCGCGACCCAGAAGATCCGCGGGCTCGCCGCGTACCGCACGGCCGTCCTCTGGCCGTACGGCATCGCGCTGCCGATCGCCGGCATCATCTTCCTCTTCATCTTCCACCCCTCGTACGGCGTGCTCCCGTACTGGATGTCGTTCGTGACCGCGTACGAGTTCAACTGGCTGCTCAAGGGGTGGGTCGCGATGGCCCTCGTGATCGTCGCGACGGCCTGGACCCACGTCGGCTACAACATCGCCTTCTTCCTGGCGGGGCTCCTCGCGATCCCGACCTCCGTGCTGGAAGCCGCCAGCGTGGACGGGGCGGGCGGGATCCGGCGCTTCCGGTCCATCATCTTCCCGCTGCTGTCGCCGATCACCTTCTACCTGCTCGTCGTCAACCTGATCTTCGCCTTCTTCGGCTCCTTCGGTGTGATCCACGCGGTCACGCAGGGCGGCCCAGGGGGCGCGACCGACATCATGGTCTTCAAGGTGTACAAGGACGGGTTCATCGGGCTGAACCTCGGGTCGTCCGCGGCCCAGTCGGTCGTCCTGATGGCGGTCGTGATCGGGCTGACGGCGCTCCAGTTCCGCTTCGTCGAGCGGCGGGTGACCTACTGATGGCGACGGGCGGGGCGATCGCGGCGCCGGCACGCGTCGAGACGCTCGGCGGGGTGGCCGAGTGGCAGCGGCGCCGCTCGCCGATCCCCTGGGGATCGCTCGTGGTCCACGCGCTGCTCCTCCTCTGCGTCGCGGTCATCGCGTTCCCGATCTACTACGCCTTCGTAATCTCGACCCAGACGCTCGACGAAGTCATCGCGCGCCCGCCGGTGCTCCGGCCCTCGACGAACATGCTCCGGAACTACGCGGACGCGTGGCACCGCTCCCACATGGCCCGCCTCCTCTGGAACAGCGCCGTCGTCGCCGTCGTCTCGGCGGTCGGCAAGATCGCGATCTCGATGCTGTCGGCCTTCGCGATCGTCTACTTCAACTTCCGCGGCAAGTCCGTGGCGTTCTGGTTGATCTTCGTCACGCTCATGCTGCCCGTCGAGGTCCGGATCATGTCGACCTACGAGGTCATCGGCGACCTCGGCTGGCTCGACAGCTACGCGGGGCTCACGGTCCCGCTGATGGCCTCGGCGACGGCGACGTTCCTCTTCCGCCAGTTCTACCTGACGGTCCCCAACGAGCTGGTGGAGGCGGCGCAGCTCGACGGCGTCGGGCCGCTGCGCTTCCTCACGTCGTTCCTCCTGCCGCTCTCCTGGGCGAACATCGCCGCGCTCTTCGTCGTCCTGTTCATCTACGGCTGGAACCAGTACCTCTGGCCGCTCATGATCACCAACACCGAGGCGATGCGCGTCGTCGTGATCGGCCTCCAGGACCTCATCCCGCGCACGGGCACGCACGTGCCCGAGTGGAACGTCATGATGGCCGCCGCGATGATGGCGCTGCTCCCGCCGGTGGCCGTCATCCTCTTCATGCAACGCTGGTTCGTGAAGGGGCTCATCGAGACCGAGAAATGACCCGGGTCGCGGCGCATCGCGGCGGCGCCCTGCTCTGGCCGGAGAACAGCCTGCTCGCCTTCCGGCAGGCGCAGGCGCTCGGCTGCGATTTCGTCGAGTTCGACGTGCACGCGACGGCCGACGGCGAGGTCGCGGTCATCCACGACGCGACGCTCGACCGGACGTCCGAGGGCACGGGCCCGGTCGCATCGATGAAGGCCGCCGATCTCCGGCGGCTCAGGCTCCGAGAGGCCGACGGCGGCCTCACCGACGAGCGCGTGCCGCGGCTCGAGGACGTGCTCGCGGTCGTGGCGCCGTCCCCCGTGGCGCTCCTGGTCGAGGTCAAGGGCCCGGCGCCCGGGTTCGGCGTGCGCTGGGAGCGGGTGGGCGGCCGGGCGGTGGCCGCGCCCGGTCCCTGCTACGAGGGCCTCGAGGACCGGGTGCTCTCGGCCCTCGGCCGCGCGGGGCTCCTCGAGCGCGCCACGCTCATGGCGTTCAACCCCGACGTCCTCGCGCGCGTCCGCGCGCGGCTGCCGGGCCAGCGGACGGCGCTCCTCGTCGCCGCGCACCACGCGGCGCAGGCGGACGCGGGGCCCGAGGAGACGATCGACTGGGCCGTCGCCGCCGGCGCGACCGACGTGGGCCTCCAGCACACGCTCGTGAACGAGGCCGTCGTGAGGGCGGCGCGCCGGGCGGGCGTCCGCCTCGGTGTCTGGACGGTCAACGACGAGCCCGCCATGCGGAGGCTCGCCGACCTGGGCGTGGACGTGCTGACGTCCGACCGCCCCGACCTCGCGCTGCGGGCGGTACGGCGCGCGCCGTGACGCGGGCGCTCGCGCTGCTCCTCCTCGGCCTCGTGCTCGCGCCGGCCGGCGAGGGCCGCGCGGCGGGTCCGGCCGTAAAGGTCGCCGCGCACCGCGGCGGCGCGGGCCTCTGGCCCGAGGCCAGCCTGCTCGCCTTCCGGCAGGCCCTCGGCCTGGGCGTCGACCTCCTCGAGTTCGACCTCCACCTGACGCGCGACGGCGAGCTCGTCGTGCTCCACGACGCCACCCTCGACCGCACGACGACGGCCAAGGGCGCGGTGCGCGACCTGACCGTGGCCGAGCTCGCCCCCGCGCGGATCCGCGCGCGGGACGGGAGCGTCACCGACGAGCCGGTCCCCACGCTCGCCGAGCTCCTCGACCTCGCCGCGCCGGCCGCCGTCGAGATCCTGCCCGAGATCAAGGTGGGCCCCGACCGGCGGCCGTACGCGGGCATGGAGGAGAAGGTCCTCGGGCTCCTCCGGTCGCGCGGCATGCTCGGGCGCACGACCGTGCAGGCGTTCGAGCCGGCCACGATCCGGCGCCTCCTGGCGCTCGAGCCGGGTCTGCGCACGATGCTCCTCGTGAGCCGCGCGCGCGTCGAGCGCGAGCGCGCCGCGCCGCGCGAGGCGGTGCGCTGGGTGAAGGAGCTCGGCGCGACCGACCTCGGCATGGATCACCGGCTGATCGACGCCGCGGTGATCGCCGAGGCGCGCAGGGCCGGCGTTCGCGTCGCCGCCTGGACCGTCAACGAGGAGGGCGACCTCCGCCGGATGATCGCCGTCGGCGTGGACGTGGTGATCACCGATCGCCCCGATCTCGCGCTGCGCCTCCTGGGCCGGTGAGGGGTCGATGACCACGCGGTATGTCCTGGCGCTCGACCAGGGGACGACGGGCTCGACCGCGCTCGTCGTGGACGCCGACGGGCGGGTGCGCGCGCGTGGCTACGCGGAGCTCCCCCAGTACTTCCCCAGGCCCGGCTGGGTCGAGCACGATCCCGGCGAGATCTGGGCGAGCGTCGAGCACGCGGCGGCGCAGGCGCTCGCGTCCGCGCGCGTCGCCGGGAGCGAGGTCGCCGCCGTCGGGATCACGAACCAGCGTGAGACGACGATCCTGTGGGAGCGCGCGACCGGGACGCCGGTCCACCGCGCGATCGTCTGGCAGTGCCGCCGGACGGCGCCGTTCTGCGAGCGCCTGCGCGCCGACGGCCTCGAGCCGCTCGTCCGCGAGCGGACCGGGCTCGTCCTCGACGCCTACTTCTCCGGGACGAAGATCCGGTGGCTCCTCGACGAGGTCGCGGGCGCGCGCGCGCGCGCGGAGCGCGGCGAGCTCGCCTTCGGCACCGTCGATTCCTGGCTCCTCTGGAAGCTCACCGGCGGCCGCGTGCACGCGACCGACGCGAGCAACGCGTCGCGCACGCTCTGCCTGAACCTCCGCACCGGTGACTGGGACGACGAGCTGCTCGCGGTCCTCGGCGTCCCGCGCGCGGTGCTCCCGGCGGTCGGCCCGTCGTCGGGTGCGCTGGGCGAGACCGTGGCCCTCGGCTGGCTGCCGCGCGGCGTGCCCGTCACCGGGATCGCGGGCGACCAGCAGGCGGCGCTCTTCGGCCAGGCCTGCTACGCGCCCGGCACCGCGAAGAACACGTACGGGACGGGCTGCTTCCTGCTGCTCAACACCGGCCCCACGCCCGTGGCCTCGAAGCACGGGCTCGTCACGACCATCGCGTGGCGCATCGGGGCCGAGACGACGTATGCTCTCGAGGGCAGCGTGTTCGTCGCGGGCGCGGCGATCCAGTGGCTGCGCGACGGCCTCGGAATTCTGAAGGACGCGTCGGAGAGCGAGGCGCTGGCGCGCTCGGTGCCCGACACGGGCGGCGTCTACTTCGTGCCCGCCTTCGTCGGGCTCGGCGCGCCCTGGTGGGACATGTACGCGCGCGGCGCGCTCGTCGGCCTGACGCGCGGGACGACCGGCGCGCACCTCGCGCGCGCCGCGCTCGAGGCGATCGCGTTCCAGAGCCGCGACGTGCTGGTGGCCATGGCGGCCGACGCGGGAATCGCGGTCCGCGAGCTCCGCGTGGACGGCGGCGCGGCCGCGAACGATTTCCTCTGCCAGTTCCAGGCGGACGTGATGGACGTTACGGTGCTGCGACCCGGCGTGATCGAGACGACGGCGCTGGGCGCCGCGTACCTCGCGGGCCTCGGCGCCGGCCTGTGGCGCTCGCTCGACGAGCTCGCGGGCCGCTGGACGCTCGAGCGGCGCTTCGCGCCGGTGCTCGACGCGGGCGCGCGCCGGGCCCGGGTCGAGGGGTGGCGGCGGGCCGTCGAGCGGGCCCGCGGGTGGGCGCGCGACGACCCTCAATGAGGAGATGACGATGAGACGACTCGGAGTTCTGGCCCTCACGGCCGTGCTGGTCGCCCTCGCGGCGGGCGCCTCGGGGGAGCCGCCGATCGAGAGCGAGCTCGCGCTGATCACGCCCGTGTCGAAGTTCATCCACGACGCGGCGCTCAAGGCGTTCGCCGATTACGCCAAGGAGAAGTGGGGCGTCACGGTCAAGGTGAGCGCGATCCCGGCCGGCACGCCCGTCGCCTACGGCCGCATCGTCGAGTGGAAGGGCCGGCCCGAGGTGGACATCTTCTGGGGCGGCGAGTCCGCGCTCTTCGAGAAGCTCGCCGAGCAGAAGCTCCTCCAGAAGGTCGAGATCGCAAAGGAGCTCTGGGAGTCGATCCCCGCCTCCATCGGCAGGCCGAAGCCGATCCCTCTCAAGGACCGGGACGGCTTCTGGATCGGCACCGCGCTCGAGCCCTACGGGCTCGTCTACCACCCGAAGAAGATCCAGCGCCTGGGCATCGCGGAGCCGAAGGAGTGGGACGACCTCCTGAATCCGAAGCTCCGGGGCGAGGTCGCGCAGTGCGCGCCGACGCGCTCGTCGTCCTCCAACGCGACCTACGAGGTGATCCTGTCGATGTACGGCGAGGACAGGGGCTGGGACTGGCTCAAGAAGCTCGCCGGGAACACGGGGCACTTCACCGCGCGCAGCCGCGACGTGCCGACGGTCGTCGCCAAGGGCGAGTACACCGCCGGCTTCGCCGTGCCGTCCTACATGGCGTTCGAGGAGAAGCTCGCGGGCTTCGACATCAAGTTCGTCGCGCCGAAGAACGCGTTCGTCACGCCCGAGCCGATGGCGATCCTCGCCGGCGCGCGCAACCCGAAGGCGGCGCGCGCCTTCATCGAGTTCCTCCTGACCGAGCGCGGCCAGAGGGTCTTCATGGAGCGCGGCCTCTTCCCGATCACGCCCAAGTACAAGGTCCAGGGGGCACCGGGCTCGACGGCCGAGATGGCGGTGGAGTTCACCGGCGGCGTGCGCAGCTACTTCGACCGCGACGTCGCCAACGTCTACGACGAGGCGGTCGCCCAGAAGCGCGCCGACGCGCTCAAGACGAGGTTCCGCTCGGAGATCGAGACGGTCTGGAAGAAGCCCTGAGCGCCGGCCGCGCGCGATGAAGATCCTGCTCCGGGGGGTCAGCAAGGCGTTCGGCCGCGTCACCGCCGTGGACCGGGTGACCCTCGACATCGGCGACGGCGAGCTCTTCACGCTGCTCGGGCCGTCGGGCTGCGGCAAGACGACGCTCCTCCGGCTGATCGCGGGGTTCGGGGCACCGGACGCCGGCGAGGTCTGGTTCGGCGAGCGGCGCGTGGACGGGCTCCGGCCCTACGAGCGGAACATCGGGATGGTCTTCCAGAACTACGCCCTCTGGCCGCACATGACCGTGAAGGCGAACGTCGGCTACGGGCTCCGGCTCCGGAAGCTCGACGCCGCGGCGGTCGCCCGGCGTGTCCAGGAGGGCCTCGCGAAGGTGAACCTCGCGGGGCTCGAGGAGCGCTACCCGGGCCAGCTCTCCGGCGGCCAGCAGCAGCGCGTCGCCCTCGCGCGGGCGCTCGTGCTCAACCCCGACATCCTGCTCCTCGACGAGCCCCTGTCGAACCTCGACGCGAAGATCCGCATCCAGGTGCGGGCCGAGATCCGGAGGCTCCAGCAGGAGCTCCGGATCACCACGGTCTACGTCACCCACGACCAGGAGGAGGCGCTCTCGCTGTCCGACCGCGTCGCGGTCATGCGCGACGGCAAGGTGCTGCAGCTCGCGCCGCCCAAGACGCTGTACGAGCGGCCGGCGGACCGGTTCGTCGCCGACTTCGTCGGCACGAACAACCTCATCGCCGGCGTCTGCCGCGGGCTGACGGACGGCGTGGCCGCGGCCGAGACGGCGATCGGCCCGGTGCGGTGCCGCCCGAGCCCCCGCGTCGCGCCGGGCGAGCGCTGCGTCCTCGCCGTGCGCCCCGAGAACGTCGCGCTGGGCGCCGGCCACGAGAACGTCTTCGACGGGCGCGTGGTCATCTCCTCGTACCTCGGCAGCACGCTGCGCTACGAGGTCGAGGTGCGCGGCGGGGTCGTCCTGAAGGTGGACATCGGCGACCCGTGGCACCACGAGGTCCTGCCCTCGGGGGCGAGGGTGCGCGTCACGTTCCCCGCGTCGGCCGCGCTCACGCTGCCGGACGAATGAGGGCGATCCCCCGGGCGCTCCCGCCGGCGCTCGGCGTCGCCGCGATCTGGCTCTTCCTGCTGCTCTTCCTCGTCTACCCGCTGCTGCGGATCCTCTACGACGCCTTCAGCGACGAGGCCGGGCGTCTCACGCTCGCGAACTTCGTCGAGTTCGCGCGCGACCCGTTCTACTTCCGGTCGCTCGTGAACTCGCTCGTCCTCGGGCTCGGGACGGTCGCGGCGACCTCGCTCGTCGGCTTCGCGGTCGCCTTCCTGCTGGTGCGATACGAGTTCGTCGGCCGGAACCTCTTCGGCTATCTCACGCTGATCCCCATCATCTCGCCCCCGCTCGTGGGCGTGCTGGGCTTCACCTTCATCATGGGGCGGGCGGGGACGGTGAACGTGCTGCTCGAGGACTGGTTCGGCCTGGCGACGCCGATCAACTTCGTCTACGGCATCCACGGCGTGCTGCTCGTCGAGACGCTCCACCTCTTCCCGATGATCACGCTCAACGTGGTGGACGCCCTCGCGAAGCTCGACCCCGCGCTCGAGGAGGCCGCGGAGAGCGTCGGCGCGCGCGGCTTCGCCAAGTGGCGCACGATCACGCTGCCGCTGACGACGCCGGGGTACGTGGCGGGCGCGCTGCTCGTCTTCATCTGGACCTTCTCCGACTTCGCGACCCCGCTCGTGCTCGGCGTGCACGACCTCCTCGCCGCGCAGGCGTACCTGAACATCGTGCAGTTCGTGGACCGCCGCATCTTCCGGATGGGGATCGTGATCTCCGCGCTCATGGTGGCGCTGGCGGTCGTGTTCCTCGTCGCGGCGCGCCGGTACGTGGCGATCAAGGACTACTCCTCGCTTTCGTATTCGCGGCTCGCGCGCGTGCGGCTCTCCCCGCTCCGCCAGGCGGCGGCGGTCGCGTTCCTGACGCTGCTCATGCTGCTGTCGTTCGTCCCCTACCTCGGGCTCGCGCTGGCCTCGGTGGGGAAGGGCTGGTCCCTCACGCCGTTCCCCGTGCGCTACACCCTCCAGTACTTCGAGCGCGTCATCGTCGAGACGCCGAAGTACGTGGTCAACAGCCTCCTCTACTCGGCCCTCGCCGTCGCCCTCTGCATCGCCGTGGGGGTGCCGATCGCGTGGATCCTCGCGCGCACGCGCCTCCCCGGCCGCGACGTGCTCGACGGTCTCAACACGCTCATCCTGGCGGTCCCGGGCACCGCGATCGGCATCGCCTACGTGCGCGCGTTCCACTTCGATCTGCCGTGGCTCCACCACGGCCTCACGAGCTACTGGATCGTGCTGCCGCTCGTCCTCGCGATCCGGCGGCTCCCGTACACGGTCCGCGGCGCGTACGCGTCGCTGCTGCTCGTGCACCGCTCCATGGAGGAGGCCGCGGCGAGCGTCGGCGCCACGGGCGTCCGCTCGTTCCGGGACGTGACGCTGCCGCTCATCTGGCGCGGCGTGCTCGTCGGATCGCTCTTCTCGTTCATGACGTCGCTCCAGGAGGCGTCGGCCGTGCTCTTCCTCTCGCTCGGCGGGTGGGAGACGATCACGGTCGGGACCTTCGCCTTCTACATCGCGGGGAGCGCGAACGAGGCCGCCGCGCTCGGCGTCATCCTCATCGTCGTCGCCGCGGTGAGCCTGGTGCTGATCAACCGCGTCGCGGGAGCGCGCATGGGGGGAATGTTCGGCTAGATCGTGCGACCGGCGGCGGTCACGCGAGCCCCCACCAAATCAACGACTTGCGGTCGCTTGTACGATCCCGCCCGTTATGCTAGTGTCCGTCTTCACATGGCGCCGACCGGGGAAAAGAGCACCTGGAAAGCGCTCGGCGATCTGTCCTCGATCGGCTTGACGCTGGTCCTGGCAACCGTCATCGGTCTGGCAGGCGGCTACTACGGGGATCGGTGGCTTGGCACTAAGCCCTGGCTCACGCTGGTCGGCCTCGGCTTCGGGATCGCCGCGGGTTTCGTGAACCTCTTTCGGTCGGTCAAGCGCGCGGAACGGGAGCGCGATGAGCCCAGGTAGGCTGACCTCGCGGGTGACGGCGGACGCGTGCGCGCTCGCGCTGGCGCTCGCGGCGCCGGCCGCCTGGCTCGCGGGCGCCGCGGCCGCGCTCGGCGTCCTCGCCGGCGGCGCGCTCGCTCTCCTGAACTTCCGCTGGCTCGCCACGCGCGCCCTCGCCGTCACCGCTGGTGACGCCCGCGGCGCGTGGGCGATCGGCGCCGGCATCCGCCTCGCCGCGCTCGCCGCGGCGTCTGCCGTGCTGCTCGGGCTCGAGTGGGCGCACCCGGTCGCCCTGCTGGCGGGGCTCGCGGTGCTGCCCTGCGCGGTGATCGTCGAGGGGCTGCGCGACGCGGGCGGGGAGCGCTGAGCGTGGAGATCATCGAGCATCCGCCGATCTTCCGGCTGCCGGCCATCTTCGGGCCGGGCTACATCCCGGATCAGGTGACCTACACCTGGTTGCTCATGATCGTCCTGACGGCGATCGCGTTCGTCGTGTCACGCCGGGTCGAGCTCGTGCCCCGCGGTGCGCAGAACGTCGTCGAGCTGGTCCTCCTGCAGTTCCAGGCGCTGATCGACGACGTCATCGGGCCCGCCGGCCGGCCCTACCTGCCGCTGATCGCGACGCTCGGCCTGTTCATCCTCGCGGGCAACCTCCTCGGCCTCGTCCCCGGCTTCGCGGGCCCCACGGCGAACCTCAACACGACCGCCGCCTGCGCGGTGGTCGTGTTCTGCGCCTACCACTACATCGGCATCCGAAAGCACGGCCCGCTCACCTACCTCAAGCACTTCATGGGACCGGTGCCGTGGTGGCTCAAGGGACCGATGTTCGTGATCGAGATGATCAGTCACCTCGCCCGGCCGCTGTCGCTGACGCTGCGACTCTTCGGCAACATGCTGGGCGGGCACATCCTGCTCGCCATCATGTTCTTCCTGATGGGCCTGGACGGACTCATCGGCTGGGCGCTCTCGGGCAGCCTCGCGGGCGTCGTCCTCGGCGGCCTCGGCGGCGTGCTGCTGGCCGCCTTCACCATCGGGTTCATCTATCCACTGAAGCTCCTGGTGTCGTTCCTCCAGGCGTTCATCTTCGTGATGCTGACGATGCTGTACATCTCGGGGGCGCTCGAGGGCCACGGTGCGGGGCACGGTTCGGAGCACCACTAGCAGACCACACGAGAGACAGGAGGGGTTCGTGCGACGTTCACTGATTCTCGCGGCAACGGCGGTGCTGGGGGTTCCGGGGGTGGCGCTCGCGGCCGAGGGCGCCGGCGGGGGGTGGATCGGGCCCTTCTCGGTCATCGCGGCGGGCCTGGGGATGGCGATCGCGTCCGGCCTCTGCGGGCTCGGGCAGGGCAGGGCGGTCGCGGCGGCCGTGGAGGCGATGGGCCGGCAACCGGGCGCGGCGGCGCCCATCCAGACCGCGATGATCATCGGTCTGGCCCTGATCGAGTCGCTCGCGATCTACATGCTGGTCATCGGCATCATTCTGTTGTTCGTGCAGCCGATCAAGTAGTCACCGAGGGAGGCAGAGCCCGCCGGGGCGCCCTCCCCGGCGGGCGCGTGCCATGACGCCGCGCTCCGGTCATCGGTTCACGAAGATCCCCGAGATGACGATCCGCCGTCTCTCGGTCTACACGCGCTGCCTGCTCCAGCTCGAGGAGGATGGCGTCAAGACGGTCTCCTCGCAGGAGCTCGCCGAGCGCTTCGACCTCAACTCGGCGCAGGTTCGGAAGGACCTCGCCTACTTCGGCGAGTTCGGCGTCCGCGGCATCGGCTACTACGTCGCGGGTCTGAAGGCCGAGCTCCAGCGGATCCTCGGGCTCGACCGCGAGTGGCCGGTCGTGCTCGCCGGCTTCGGCAACCTCGGCTCGGCGCTCTTCCACTACAAGGGGTTCGCGCGCCGGGGATTCAGGGTCGCGGCGGTCGTCGACGACAACCCCGCGAAGGTCGGCCGCGAGGTCGAGGGCGTCCCGATCGTCGCGAGCCGGGACATGGCGCGCGAGATCAAGGCGCGGGGGATCCAGATCGCCATCCTCGCGGTGCCCGCGGAGTCCGCGCAGGCCGTGACGGACGAGCTCGTTGCGGCGGGCATCCGGGCGGTGCTCAACTTCGCGCCGGCGCGGATCAAAGTGCCCCGCGACGTGCGCCTGAAGCACGTGGACCTCTCGATCGAGCTGGAGACGCTGAGCTTCTACCTCGCGAAAGGCGCCCGGTAGTCTGGTACGCTCGGGAAGGCCCGAGATGTTGAGGGACTGGCCCGCGTTTCACGACCTGGCCAAGGCGTTCGCCGAGGGACCCGTCTGCCTGCGCGTCGTCGGCCTCACCGGCGGCGCCCGCCCGCTCGCCGTCGCCGAGCTCCTCCAGACGCCACCGCGCACCGCGCTCGTGCTCGTCCCGTCGGTCGTCGACGCCCACCGCTTCACCCAGGACCTCCGGTTCTTCGGCGCGCCGGCGCTCGAGTTCCCCGAGCGCGAGCCCCGGCTCTGGCGCGGCGGGCGCCAGCGCGAGGCGGACGCCGAGCGCGCCGTCGTGTGCCGGCGGCTCGCCGCGGGCGAGCCGCTGATCGTCGTGGCGACGCCCGGAGCGCTCGACGCGGAGGTCCTGGCGCCGGCCGATTTCGCCGCGCGCGCGCTCAGGCTCGAGGCGGGCGACGAGCTCGACCGCGAGCTCCTCGTCGAGGCCCTCGAGCGCGGGGGCTACGAGCGCGTGGACACGGTCGCCGAGGTCGGGCAGTGGAGCCTCCGGGGCGGGATCGTGGACGTCTTCTCGCCGAGCCAGCCGAATCCCGCGCGCCTCGAGTTCTTCGGCGACGCGATCGAGTCGATCCGGCTCTTCGACCCGACCTCCCAGCGCTCGACCGGCGCGCTCCGGGAGCTCCTCGTCCTGCCGCTCGCGACCGACGGCGACGCGCGGGCGCGCCTCCTCGACTACCTGCCGGCCGCCGCGCCCGTCGTCGTGGACGCGCCGCGCGTGCTCGACGCGCCCACCGAGACCGATCCGGGCGCGGGCACGCTGCGCGAGCGCCTGGAGGGGCGCCGGCGCGTGGAGCTGGAGCTCGTCGGCGAGGCGTCGAGCGCCGCGGCGGGGCCGACGCCGGGCGCGCGCGAGTGGGCGCTCGACGCGCAGGCCGTGCCCCAGTTCGGCGGCCGCTTCAACCGGCTCCAGGCCGAGCTCGAGCACTGGCGCGCGGAGGGCTTCCGGACGCGGCTCGTCGCCGGCGACGAGCGCCAGGCGGAGCACCTGCGCCAGATCCTGCGCGAGCACCAGCTCGAGGCCGCCTCGGCCACGACGCTCGACGGGCCGGAGCCGCTCACGATCGTCGTCGGCGAGCTCGCGAGCGGGTTCGCGATCCCCGCACTCGGCGTCATCGTCCTCACCGAGGACGACCTCTTCGGCGCGCGCCGGCGCTCGCTCAAGCGCCCGAAGTACCAGCGCGGCGCCGCGCTCACTGCGTTCACGGACCTCGCGGTCGGCGACGTCGTCGTCCACGAGGACCACGGCCTCGGGCGCTACCTCGGGCTCCGGACGATGACGATCGGCGACCGGCAGGGCGACTTCCTCCTGCTCGAGTACGCCGAGGGCAACCAGCTCTACCTCCCCGTCGAGCGCCTCGATCTCATCTCCAAGTACCTGGGCGCGGACGCCGGCCAGGTGCGGCTCGACCGGCTCGGCGGTCCCTCGTGGCAACGGGTGAAGGAGTCGGTGCGCGCCGCGCTCCGCGAGATGGCCGAGGAGCTCCTCCGGCTCTACGCGCAGCGTGCCGTCGCCGAGGGCCACGCGTTCGCCGCGGACACGCCGTGGCAGCGGGAGTTCGAGACGGCGTTCCGGTTCGAGGAGACGCCGGACCAGCTCCGCGCGATCGAGGACGTCAAGGGCGACATGGAGGCGGGCCGGCCGATGGACCGCCTCGTCGCGGGCGACGTCGGTTACGGCAAGACCGAGGTGGCGCTGCGCGCGGCGTTCAAGGCGGTGGCCGACGGCCACCAGGTCGCGGTGCTCGTGCCGACGACGGTGCTCGCGCAGCAGCACTGGGCCACCTTCGCCGACCGGTTCGCGCCGTTCCCGGCCCGGGTCGAGCTTCTCTCGCGGTTCCGGTCGCCGGCGGAGCAGAAGGCGATCGTCGCGGGGCTCCGTCAGGGAACCGTGGACGTCGTCATCGGCACCCATCGCCTGCTGTCACGGGACGTCGAGTTCAAGAACCTCGGCCTCCTGGTCGTGGACGAGGAGCACCGGTTCGGCGTGGCGCACAAGGAGCGCGTGAAGAAGCTCCGCGCGTCGGTGGACGTGCTCTCCCTCACGGCGACGCCGATTCCGAGAACGCTCTACATGTCGCTCTCGGGGGCGCGCGACATGTCCACGATCGAGACGCCGCCGCTCGACCGGCTCCCGGTCGAGACCGTGGTGCGCCGCTTCAGCAAGGCGGTCATCAAGGAGGCGCTCGAGCGCGAGCTGGCGCGCGGCGGCCAGGTCTTCTTCGTGCACAACCGCGTCCAGTCGCTCCCGTCGATGGTGCGCCTGGTCCAGGAGCTCGTGCCGGAGGCGCGCGTGATCATGGCCCACGGCCAGCTGAAGGAGCGCGAGCTCGAGGCCACCATGGTGAAGTTCGTGACCGGCCAGGCCGACGTGCTGGTCTCGACGGCGATCGTCGAGTCGGGCCTCGACATCCCCGCGTCGAACACGATCGTCGTCAACCGCGCCGACCGCTTCGGCCTGGCGCAGCTCTACCAGCTCCGGGGGCGCGTCGGGCGCGAGCGCCAGCAGGCGTACGCGTACCTGCTCGTGCCCGCCGACGGCCGGGTGGACGAGCAGGCGCAGCGCCGGCTCCGGGCGCTCCAGGAGCTGACCGAGCTCGGCTCGGGGTTCAAGCTCGCCCTGCGCGACCTCGAGATCCGGGGCGCGGGCAACCTCCTCGGCGCCCAGCAGCACGGCCACATCGCCGCCGTCGGATTCGATCTTTACTCGAAGCTCCTCGCGGAGGCCGTGCGAGAATTGAGGGGCGAACCGGCCGTCACGCACGTGGAGCCCGTGATCAGCGTGGGGGTCGATGGCTACTTGCCCGACGACTATGTCCCCGAGGTCAACCAGCGGCTCGCGCTCTACAAGCGCCTGGCCGGCGCCGCGACGGACGCCGAGGTCGACGAGCTCGCGGCCGAGCTCCTCGACCGCTTCGGCCCGCTGCCCGAGTCCGCCGGGCGCCTCGTCGACATCGTGCGGATCCGCGCGGCGGCGCGCGCCCTCGGGGTCGAGAAGCTGGAGGCTGGGGACGGGCGGGCGCTCCTCACGTTCTCGCCGGCGACGCCGCTCGATCCCAAGCGCCTCGTCGGCGCGATCCAGGCGAGCCGCGGCCGGCTCAGGATGAAGCGCGAGTTCACGCTCGAGGCGGCCGTGGAGCGCGGCGAGTGGCCCCGCGTTCGTGACTCGCTGCGCGCGCTCCTCGCGGGACTGGGGCGGCCGTGAGCCGGCGGCTCGTGGCCCTGGGGCTCCTGGCGTTCGCCCTGGGCGGCTGCGCCATGCCCTCGTGGGTGCCCTGGCTCGGCCAGAAGAAGGACGAGCCCAAACCTCCGGCCGCCGCCGTCGCCGCCAGGGAGCCCGAGCCTCCGAAGATCGAGAAGGCCGCCGAGCCCCCGCGGGTCGGCCCGCGCGACGAGAGCGTCACGGACCGCGTCATCGCGGTGGTCAACAACGACGCGATCACGCTGGCCGAGCTGCAGGAGCTGGTCGCCATCTACAAGTACGAGAACCGCCAGACCGCGGCGCCGTCGGACGAGGTCATCCACCAGTTCCTGACGCGCATGATCGAGCACCGGCTCCAGCTGCAGGAGGCCGACCGCGAGAAGGTCGTCGTCGAGGAGTCGGAGGTCGACGAGGAGCTGACGGAGCGGATCAAGAAGGTCAACGTCAAGAGCCGTGAGGAGTTCGAGCAGGTCATCAAGGCGCAGGGCCTCACCATGGAGGGCATCAAGAAGCGGATGCGCGACGGGCTCAGGATCAACCGCCTCATCCGCCGCAAGGTGACGGCGCGCATCTCCGTGACCGACGCCGAGATCGGCAAGTATCTCGAGGCCAACCGCCAGAAGCTCGAGACGGGCCTCGGCTACCACGCGCGGCACCTCCTGATCGTTCCCGGAGAGACCGGCTCGGACACGGCGTGGGAGACCGCCCGGCTCAAGGCGGAGCTCCTCCACACCCAGATCGAGCAGGGGGCCGACTTCGCGGAGCTCGCCCGCCAGCACTCGCAGGACGCCACCGCCAAGGACGGCGGTGACCTGGGCACGCTCAAGCGGGGCGAGCTGGCCCAGGACATCGAGGCCCAGATCCTCGGCCTGGCCCCAGGGCAGATCTCGAAACCCTACCGGTCCGGGCTCGGCTACCACATCTTCAGGCTCGAGTCGAAGGAGAGCCTCGAGGGCGAGGCGCTCGCCCGGGCCCAGGCCCAGACCCGTGAAATCCTGTTCCGCGAGAAGTACGAGGCGCGATTCGACACCTGGCTCAAGGAGCTCCGGCAGCGGGCCGTCATCGAAGTCCGGCTGTGAAAAACATTGACAAGTGGCGCTCAAGGTGCGACGATAACGCTCAGCGTTAGAGTTCCAACCCCGCAGGAAGTCTGCTCTTAGAGCGCAACCAACTCACTCGCGGCGTCTGAAAGCCGCGTCCGGAGCCCGCTGATGAGTGCCCGCCGAGAGAGAGGCCAGGGAAGCCCGACGCAAAACCCCGAAACGAACGGCATGAACCTGTCAGAGCTGAAAGAGCGAACCATCACCGAGCTGAACCAGATCGCCCGCGACCTGAACGTCCAGAACCTCGGCGGGCTCAGGAAGCAGGAGCTGATCTTCAAGATCCTCCAGTCGCAGGCCGAGAAGGACGGGCTCATCTTCGCGGAGGGCGTCCTCGAGGTCCTGCCCGACGGCTTCGGGTTCCTGCGGGCCCCGGACTACAACTACCTGCCCGGCCCGGACGACATCTACGTTTCTCCATCTCAGATACGGCGTTTCGATCTGCGGACCGGCGATACCATAGCCGGCCAGGTCCGCCCGCCGAAGGACACGGAGCGCTACTTCGCGCTCCTCAAGGTCGAGGCGATCAACTTCGAGACGCCGGACCAGTCGCGCGAGAAGATCTTCTTCGACAACCTCACGCCGCTCTACCCGATGGAGCGGCTGCGACTCGAATACGAACCTGAGAACCTGACGACCCGCGTGATGGACCTGCTCTGCCCCATCGGCAAGGGCCAGCGCGGCATGATCGTCGCCGCGCCGCGCACCGGCAAGACGATGATGCTGCAGTCGATCGCCCACGCGATCGCGACGAACCACCCCGAGGTCTATCTGATCGTGCTGCTGATCGACGAGCGGCCCGAAGAGGTCACGGACATGCAGCGCTCGGTGAAGGGCGAGGTCATCTCCTCGACGTTCGACGAGCCGCCGCAGCGCCACATCCAGGTCGCCGACATGGTCATCGAGAAGGCCAAGCGGCTGGTTGAGCACAAGCGCGACGTCGTCATCCTGCTCGACTCGCTGACGCGCTTCGCGCGGGCGCACAACGCCGTCATCCCATCCTCCGGCAAGGTGCTGTCGGGCGGTCTCGACGCCAACGCCCTGCAGCGCCCGCGCCGGTTCTTCGCGACGGCGCGCAACATCGAGGAGGGCGGCTCGCTCACCATCATGGCCACGGCCATCGTGGACACGGGCAGCCGCATGGACGACGTGATCTTCGAGGAGTTCAAGGGCACGGGCAACATGGAGGTCCACCTCGACCGGCGCCTCATGGACAAGCGGATCTTCCCGACGATCAACATCGAGCAGTCCGGGACGCGGAAGGAGGAGCTCCTCCTGGAGAAAGACGAGCTCCAGAAGGTCTGGCTGCTCCGGAAGGCGCTCTCCCAGCTGAACCCGGTGGAGGCGATGGAGCTTCTCCTGGACAAGCTCAAGCAGACCAAGAGCAACAAGGAGTTCCTCGCCGCCATGCACAGCATGGGGTAGCAGCCGCGTCGGACCCCGAAGTCTTCGGATTTTTTGCCTTTTCCCGAAGGCACTGGTATCCTGAGATCTCCCCTAGGAGGTGGCGTGCCGTGAAGGTGGGCATTCATCCGGACTATGTGGACACGACGATCACGTGCGCGTGCGGCGAGGTGGTCCACACCCGCTCGACCAGGCCCGACATCCGGGTGGAGATCTGCTCGAAGTGCCACCCCTTCTACACGGGGAAGCAAAAGCTCGTGGACACGGCCGGGCGCGTGGAGCGCTTCCAGCGGAAGTACAAGCGGCAGACCGCGTCTTCGTAGCGAACGCTCCGGAACCGGTTGGGATGCTCTGCGCGTCCCGCCGGTTTTCTGTTTGCGGGAGGCGTCCCGACCGTGATGCTGTTTGACAAGCTTCGCCAGATCGAGGAGCGGTCCCAGGAGATCGCCCGCGCGCTCGCCGACCCCGCCGTCCTGGCCCAGCCCTCCGAGTACGCGCGGCTCCGCAAGGAGTACGCCGAGACGGTCGAGATCGTCGAGCACTTCACCGCGTACCGCGACGTCCTGAAGCGCCTCGGCGAGGCCCGCCACATCCTGGCCGAGGGCGGCGACCGGGAGCTCCTGGAGCTCGCGCAGGCCGAGATCGACGAGCTGGGCGCTCGGCAGACGGTCCTCGAGGAGGAGCTGACCCGGCTGCTCCTGCCGCGCGACCCCAACGACGACAAGAACGTCTTCGTCGAGATCCGCGCGGGCGCGGGCGGCGACGAGGCTGCGCTCTTCGCGGCGGAGCTCGCGCGCATGTACACGAAGTACGCCGAGCGACGACGCTGGAAGATCGAGGTAATGGACGCCAGCGAGACGGGCGGCGGCGGCCTCAAGGACGTGATCCTCTTCGTCCAGGGCCGCGGGGCGTGGAGCCGGCTCAAGTTCGAGCGCGGCGTCCACCGCGTGCAGCGCGTGCCGGTGACCGAGGCGGCCGGCCGCATCCACACCTCGACCGTCACCGTCGCCGTGCTTCCGGAGGCCGCGGACGTCGAGGTGCGGGTGGACGAGAAGGACCTCAAGGTGGACGTCTACCGCTCCTCGGGCCCCGGCGGGCAGGGCGTCAACACCACCGACTCCGCGGTGCGCATCACGCACCTGCCGACCGGGCTCGTCGTAACGTGCCAGGACGAGCGTTCGCAGATCAAGAACCGGGCGAAGGCGATGCGCGTCCTCAAGGCGCGGCTCCTCGAGCGCGCCCAGCAGGAGCAGCAGGCGGCGATCGCGGCCGACCGCCGGAGCCAGGTGGGCACCGGCGAGCGGAGCGAGCGGATTCGCACGTACAACTTCCCCCAGGCGCGTGTGACCGATCACCGGATCGGGCTCACGCTGCACCGGCTGCCCGAGATCCTGGCGGGCGACCTCGACGAGCTGATCGAGGCGCTGACGGCGGCGGAGCAGACGGAGCGCCTGCAGCGGGTGGCGAGCTGATGGACGGCCGAGTTCCCACGCTCCACGCCCGGCTCGAGGCGGCGACCGCGATCCTCGCCGCGGCCGGCATCGCGACCGCCCGCGTGGAGGCCGAGTGGCTTCTCGCCGGCGTCCTCGGCGCCGGACGCTTCGACGCCAGGCTCGCGGGCGAGCGCGCGCTGCCGGCGACGCTCGCGGCGGAATTCGACGCGGCTGTCCGGCGGCGCGCGCGGCGCGAACCCCTCCAGCGCATCCTCGGCTGGGAGGGATTCCGCGGCCTCCGCATCCAGCTGACCGACGACGTCCTCGTGCCGCGGCCCGAGACCGAGATGCTCGCGGAATGGGCGCTCGAGCTCCTGCCGGCGCCACGCCCCGGCGTCCGGCCGCTCGCGGTGGACCTCGGCGCGGGCTCGGGGTGCATCGGCTGCGCGCTCGCCGCTGAGCGGCCGGATCTCGACGTCGTCGCGACGGACGTCTCGCCGGCCGCCGCCGCGGTCGCGCGCGACAACGCCGCGGCGCTCGGCCTCGGCGCGCGCGTCCGCGTGGTCGTCGCCGACCTGCTGGCGGGCGTCGAGGCGGCGCGCGCGGACCTCGTCGTGAGCAATCCGCCGTACGGCCCGAGCGCGATGCTCTTCGGCCTCGAGCCCGAGGTCTCGCTGCACGAGCCGCGCGTGGCGCTCGACGGTGGGCCCGACGGCCTGGCCCTCATCCGGCGAATCGTCGTCGCCGCCCGCGGCGTCCTGCGCCCCGCCGGGGCGCTCGTCCTCGAGACCCTGGGTGGCGCCCAGGCCGCGGCCGTCGCCGACCTCCTGCGGGCGGCGGGCTTCGGCGGCGTGGCGACGCGCGCCGACCTCGCCGGCGTCGACCGGTTCGTCGCGGGGAGGGCCTGATGCCCGCCCGGCTCGAGATCGAGGGCGGCGTCCCGCTGCGCGGCTCGGTCGCCGTGAGCGCGGCGAAGAACGCGGCCCTGCCAGCGCTGGCCGCGGCGCTCCTCACGCCGGCGCCCGTCGTCCTCACGAACGCGCCGGCCCTCGCCGACCTGCGCACGATGGCGCGACTCCTCGAGACGCTGGGGGGCACGGTCCGCCACGAGGGCGGCGCGCTCCGGGCGCAGGTCGCGCGGGTCACGAACGACTTGGCCCCCTACGAGCTGGTCTCGACGATGCGCGCGTCGGTCCTCGTGCTCGGCCCGCTCGTCGCGCGCCACGGGTCGGCGCGCGTCGCGCTGCCCGGCGGGTGCGCGATCGGCGTCAGGCCGATCGACCAGCATCTGAAGGGCCTCGCCAAGCTCGGTGCCGAGGTGACGATCGAGAACGGCTATATCGTCGCGCGCGCGAGCCGGCTCAAGGCCACGCGGATCGCGACCGATCTCGTGACGGTCACGGGGACCGAGAACCTCATGATGGCGGCCGCGCTCGCCGAGGGCACGACCGTGATCGAGAACGCCGCGCGGGAGCCCGAGGTGATCGACCTCGCGGCGCTGCTCAACCGCATGGGCGCGCGGATCGAGGGCGCGGGGACGGCGCGCCTCGAGGTCCAGGGCGTCCCGGAGCTCGGCGGCGCCACGCACCGGATCGTCGCCGACCGCATCGAGGCCGGCACGCTCATCGTGGCGGGCGCGATCACGCGCGGCGACGTCACCGTCACCGACCTGGTGCCGGACCACCTCTCGTCCGTCCTCGCGAAGCTCGAGGAGATCGGGGTCGCGCTCGAGGTCGGGCCGGCGTCGGTGCGCGTGCGCGGGCCCGACCGCCCGCGCCCGGCCGACGTCACGACGAGCCCGTTTCCGGGCTTCCCGACCGACATGCAGGCGCAGGTCATGACGCTCCTCGGCCTCGCCGACGGCCAGTCGCGCGTGACGGAGACGATCTTCGAGAACCGGTTCATGCACGTCGCCGAACTCGCCCGGATGGGCGCGCGCATCGAGACGGACGGCTCGATTGCGGTCATCCGCGGGGTTCCCCACTACCAGGGCGCGCCCGTGATGGCCTCCGACCTCCGCGCCTCGGCGGCGCTCGTGCTCGCCGGCCTCGCAGCGCGGGGCCAGACGGTCGTGTCCCGCGTCTACCACCTCGACCGGGGCTACGAGCGCCTCGAAGCGAAGCTCGGCGCGCTCGGCGCGCGGATCACGCGGCGGCCGTGAAAGATCTCCTGACGCTCGCGCTCCCCAAGGGCCGGCTGCTCGACGACGCGCTCGGGCTCCTCCGCCAGCTCGGCGTCGAGGGCATCGACCCCGACTCGCGCAAGCTCATCTTCACCGACGCGGCGCGGGACCTGCGCGTGCTGCTCCTCAAGCCCGCCGACATCCCCGCGTACGTGCTCTACGGGGCCGCCGACCTCGGTATCGTGGGCAAGGACATCCTGCTCGAGCAGGAGCCGGACGTCTACGAGCCGCTCGACCTCGGCTTCGGCGTCTGCCGCCTCGTCGTCGCCGAGCCGCGCGAGCTGTGGGAACGCGACGATCCGGCGAAGTGGTCGTGGGTGCGCGTGGCGACGAAGTACCCGCGGCTCACCGAGGAGTATTTCTCGAACCGCGGCGTGCAGGTCGAGATCGTCCGCCTCGACGGCTCGATCGAGCTCGCGCCGCTCGTCGGCCTGGCCGAGCGGATCGTCGACCTCGTCCAGACGGGCGAGACGCTCCGCGCGAACGGTCTCGTGGAGGTCGCCGAGATCACCCGCTCGACCGCGCGGGTCATCGTCAACCGCGCCTCGATGAAGACCGAGCACGCGCGCGTGACCGGGCTGATCGACGAGATGCGGGCCGCACGGCCATGATCCGGACGCTCGACGCCCGGGTCCTCGGGTTCGACGCCGTCGTCCGGGCGCTCGAGCGCTCGCCCGAGGCGGTGGCGCCCGAGATCCACCGCGTCGTGGACGAGATCCTCGCCGCCGTGCGGGCGCGGGGCGACGCCGCCCTGCTCGAGTACACGGCGCGCTTCGACGGCTTCCGTCCGTCGTCGCCGGCAGGGCTCGCGATCGCGCCGGCCGAGCTCGAGGTGGCCGGGCGCGCGCTCGAGCCCGGCGTCGCGGCCGCGCTCGCGTACGCGGCGGAGCGGATCGAGCGCTACCACTCGGCGGCCGCGCCGAAGTCGTGGCGCCTCACCGACGAGGACGGCTCGGTCCTCGGCCAGGAGGTCCGCCCCCTCGACCGTGTCGGCATCTACGTCCCGGGCGGGCGCGCGGCGTACCCGTCCACGGTGCTGATGACCGCCATCCCGGCGCGCGTGGCCGGCGTGCGGGAGATCGTGCTCGTGACGCCGCCCGGGCCCGGCGGTCGCATCGAGCCGGCGGTGCTGGCGGCGGCAAAGGTAGCGGGCGTGACCGAGGGCTGGCGGGTCGGCGGCGCCCAGGCCGTGGCGGCCCTCGCGTACGGGACGGCGACGATCCGCCGGGTGGACAAGATCGTCGGCCCGGGCAACGTCTACGTTGCCCTCGCCAAGGCGCGGGTCTTCGGCGAGGTCGGGATCGACATGGTGGCCGGGCCGAGCGAGGTCGTCGTCGTCGCCGACGCCTCGGCGGCGCCCGCGTGGGTGGCGGCCGACCTGCTCGCGCAGGCCGAGCACGATCCGATGGCGCGGGCGGTCCTCATCACCGACGCGGGGGCGCTGCTGCCGCGCGTCGCCGCGGCGCTCGAGAGCCAGCTCGCCGCGCTGCCGCGCCGGGATATCGCGGGCCCGGCGCTCGAGGCGAACGGCGCCCTGATCCGGGTGGCGACGCTCGAGGACGCGGTCGACCTCGCGAACCGTCTGGCGCCGGAGCACCTCGAGCTGATGGTGCGGGTGCCGGCGGCGCTGCTGCCGCGCGTGCGGCACGCCGGCGCCATCTTCATGGGCGGCCACACCCCGGAGGTCGTGGGCGACTACGTCGCGGGGCCGAACCACGTGCTGCCGACGGCGGGCACCGCCCGCTTCGCGTCGCCGCTCGGCACGGAGGACTTCGTCAAGCGGTCGAGCGTGATCGAGTACTCGCCGCGCGGGCTCGCCGCCGCGGCGCCGCACCTCGCGGCGCTCACGCGCGTCGAGGGGCTCGTGGGGCACGGCAGGGCGGCGGAGGTGCGACTCACCAACGACGGAGGGACCAGCGCATGAGCGCTCCGGGCACGGCACGGCAGGCGCGCGTCGAGCGCAAAACGAAGGAGACGGAGATCGCGCTGCAGCTCAACCTCGACGGCACGGGCGCCTCGAAGGTGCAGACGCCGATCCCGTTCTTCAGCCACATGCTGGAGGCGTGGGCGAAGCACGGCCTCATGGACCTCGCCGTCGAGGCGCAGGGCGACGTGGAGGTCGACCAGCACCACACCGTCGAGGACGTCGGGATCGTGCTGGGCCAGGCCCTGCGCCAGGCGCTCGGCGACAAGCGCGGCATCGTCCGCTTCGGCACCGCGTTCGTCCCGATGGACGAGACGCTCGTCTCCGCGTCCGTGGACGTGTCGGGTCGGTCGTTCCTCGTCTTCGGCGTGCCCGTCGCGCGCACGCGCGTCTCGAACTTCGACCTCGACCTCCTGCAGGAGTTTTTCCGTGCGCTCGCATTCAACGCCGAGGTCACGCTGCACGTCACCATGCACTACGGCCACAATCTCCACCACATCACGGAGGCCGTGTTCAAGGCCGTGGGGCGCGCGCTCGCCGACGCGACGCGGATCAATCCGCGGATCGCCGGCATTCTGCCGTCGACGAAGGGGACGTTGTGAGCGAGACCGGCTCGTGATCGCCATCATCGATTACGGCCGGGGCAACCTCGGCTCGGTCGAGAAGGCGTTCGTCCGCGTCGGCGTCCCGGCCGCGGTCACCCAGGACGCGCGGGCGGTGGACGAGGCCGAGGCGGTGGTGCTGCCGGGCGACGGCGCCTTCCACGACGCCATGGCGAATTTGACGTCCCTCGGGCTCCTGCCGGCACTCCGGCGCGCGCTCGACGGGACGCGGCCGTTCCTCGGGATCTGCCTCGGCTACCAGCTCCTGTTCTCAACGAGCGAGGAGTTCGGTGAGGGGCGCGGGCTCGACGTGGTCCCGGGCGCGGTTCGGCGGTTTCCGGCCGGCGAGAAGGTCCCGCACATGGGCTGGAACCAGGTCGAGCACGCGGGCGACCTGCGCCTCTTCGCGGGCGTGCCGTCGGGCGCCTTCTTCTACTTCGTCCACTCGTACTATCCGGTGATCCCGGACGGCGCGGACCTCCACGTGGCGTGGTGCGATTACGGGGTCCGCTTCGCGGCGGCGATCGAGCGCGGGCGGCTCTACGCGACGCAGTTCCACCCCGAGAAGAGCCAGCGCTGGGGGCTGCGTCTCCTCGAGAACTTCGCGGCGATCGTGAAGTCGTCGTCGGGGAGCGCCGCGCGGTGATCGTCATCCCCGCCGTGGACCTGCGCGGGGGCCGGGCGGTGCGGCTCCGGGAAGGGCGCGCGGACGCCGAGACCGTCTTCTCCGACGATCCGGTGGCCATGGCCATGCGCTGGAAGGCGCTCGGCGCGGAGCGCCTCCACGTGGTGGACCTCGACGGCGCGTTCGCGGGTGCGCCGCGGCAGAGCGCGCTCGTCGCGAAGATCGTCGCGGCGGTCGCGCCGGTGCCGGTCGAGGCCGGTGGCGGGCTCCGGACCCTCGCCGCGCTCGAGGCCGTGCTCGAGGCGGGGGCACGCTGGGCCGTCGTCGGCACGCGCGCCGCGCTCGACCCGGCGTTCCTCCTCGACGCGTGCCGGGCGCACGGCGGGCGCATCATCGTGGCCGTGGACGCACGGGGCGCCCGGGTGGCGGTGAAGGGCTGGACCGAGGTCGGGGAGGAGACGGTCGCGGACGTCGCGCGGCGGGCGCAGGACGCGGGCGCGGCCGCGCTCCTCTACACCGACGTGAGCCGCGACGGCACCGGGCTCGGACCGAACGTCGAGGACACCGCGGCGCTCGCGCGCACGGTGGCGCTGCCGGTGCTCGCGTCCGGCGGGGTGGCGTCCCTCGACGACCTCAAGCGCCTCGCGGCGGTGCCCGGCGTGGCGGGGTGTGTCGTGGGACGGGCGCTCTACACCGGCGCGCTCGACCTCGCCGAGGCCCTGCGGGAACTGGCGAGCGCCTGATGCTGGCGAAGCGGATCATCCCCTGCCTCGACGTCAAGGACGGTCGCGTCGTCAAGGGCGTGCGCTTCGTGGACCTGCGCGACGCCGGCGACCCCGTGGAGGCCGCGCTCGCCTACGACGCGCAGGGCGCCGACGAGCTCGTCTTCCTCGACATCACGGCGTCCCACGAGGCCCGCGCGATCATGCTCGACGTCGTGCGCCGGACGGCGGAGGGCATCTACATGCCGCTGACCGTCGGGGGCGGGATCCGCTCGATCGACGACGTCCGGCTCCTGCTGCGCGCCGGGGCGGACAAGGTCTCGCTCAACACGGCCGCGCTCGAGCGCCCCGGCGTGATCCGCGAGGCGGCGGAGCGCTTCGGCAGCCAGTGCATCGTCGTCGCCATCGATGCCCGCCGCGAGCCGGGCGCGCCCCTCCGGTGGGGCGTCTACACCCATGGCGGGCGACGCCCGGCGCGGCGTGACGCGCTCGCGTGGGCGCGCGAGGCCGTGGCGCTCGGGGCCGGCGAGATCCTCCTGACGAGCATGGACCGCGACGGCACGAAGGACGGCTACGACCTCGAGCTGACGCGCGCCGTCTCCGAGGCGGTGTCGGTCCCGGTGATTGCGTCGGGCGGCGCGGGCTCGCTCCCGCACCTCTACGAGGGCCTGGTGGACGGGCGCGCCGACGCCGTGCTCGCCGCGTCCATCTTCCACTTCGGCATCCACACGATCGCGGAGGCGAAGGCGTACCTGCGCGAGCGGGGCGTGCCTGTCCGGAGCGAGCCGTGACGCTCGACGCGCTCAAGTTCGACGCGCAGGGGCTCGTTCCCGCCGTCGTGCAGGAGGCGGACTCCGGCGAGGTCCTCATGGTCGCCTGGATGGACCGGGCGGCGGTCGACCAGACCCTCGCCACCGGGGTGACGCACTTCTGGTCGCGCTCGCGCGGGGTGCCCTGGCGCAAGGGGGAGACGTCGGGCCACACGCAGCACGTCCAGGCCGTCTACGCCGACTGCGACGGCGACGTCCTGCTGGTCCAGGTCCACCAGGACGGCGAGGCCTGTCACACCGGCCGGCGGACGTGCTTCTTCAACGCCCTCCGTGCCGACGCCGTGACGGGCGGGCCCGTCGCGCCGGCGAACATGCTCGAGCGGCTCGAGCGGACGATCGCCGCGCGGAAGGCGAACCCGCCGGCCGGCTCCTACGTGGCGAAGCTCCTCGCGGCGGGCGAGGGCGAGATCTGCCGCAAGATCGGCGAGGAGGCGACCGAGGTGATCACCGCGGCGCTCGGGGGCGAGGGCGACCGGCGGCTCGTCGCGGAGGCGGCCGACCTCTGGTTCCACACGCTGGTGCTGCTCGGCGCGCGGGGCATCCCGTTCCGCGAGGTGGTCGAGGAGCTCGCGCGGCGGCACGCGGAGCGTGCCGGGCCGGACCGCTGACCGCCGCGTGGACGCCGGTCGAATCGGGGCGCTGATCGTCGGCGCGGCCGCCGCGTGGGCGTTCGCCGGCTGCGCCGGCGGTCGCATCGAGGGCGGGATCTATCACTCGTCGAAGGGGTATCGCGTGACGCTTCCCGGGACGGAGTGGACCGTCGCGCAGGACAGCCGGGCCGACCTCGAGCTCCGGCACCGCGCGTCGCCCGCGGGCATCCTGGCGAACGCGTCGTGCGACGGCCGCGCGGCGGCCGGTCTCGGCGTCCTGACCCGCCACCTCCTCATGGGGCTCGATGGCCGAGCGACGCTCGAGCGTGACGAGGTGGACGTCAACGGGCGGCGCGCCGCCCACACCGTGCTCGAGGGCCGCCTCGGCGCCGGCGACGCGCCGGTGCGCGTCGAGACCTACGTGCTGAAGGACGCGCGGTGCGTCTACGACTTCGCGTACGTGGCGCCGCCCGCGTCGTTCGAGGCGTGGCGGGCCGAGTTCCGGCGGCTCGTCGAGAGCTTCGTGACGGAGTAGGGCGGGGATGGACACCTACCTCAGGCGCACGGTCGACTGGTACGGGGGCGTCGGCCTGCTCACGGGGCGCGTCGCCCGGAGCCTCGCGCTGCCGCCGAAGTACTTCCGCCTCATCGTGCGCGAGATCGAGGTGATGGGCGTGCAGTCGCTCGGGGTCGCGCTCACCGCCGCGATCTTCACGGGCATGGTGTTCACGATCCAGAGCGCGGTGAACATGGCGCGCTTCGGCGCCGAGAGCTACGTCGGTCCCCTCGTGGCGCTGGCGATCCTGCGCGAGCTCGGGCCCGTGCTGACCGCGATCCTGGTCGGCGGCAAGGTGGCGTCCGGGATCACGGCGGAGCTCGGCTCGATGAAGGTCACGGAGCAGATCGATGCCCTCCGGACGCTCGGCGTGAACTACATCAAGCGACTCGTCGTGCCGCGCGTGCTCGCGGCGCTCGTCGTGTTCCCGCTCCTGACCGTGCTGGCCGACACGGTCGGCGTACTGGGAGGCATGGTGATCATGTACCTTGAGCGCAACGCGGACATGTGGGCGTACTGGAACACCACGACGTACTGGGTCGTGCCGAAGGATTTCCTGACGGGCGTCGGCAAGTCGGTCTTT
>DATFVL010000192.1 GCA_035260325.1 Candidatus Methylomirabilota bacterium
TCGACCGCGACGGGCCCTGCCTCGTCTTCGCCAAGCGCACCGAGCGCGTCGGCACCCACAGGGGTCAGATCTCGTTCCCGGGGGGCGCCCTCGATCCCGCCGATCCCTCGCTCCTGGACACAGCACTCCGCGAGTCCGAGGAGGAGGTCGGCCTGCCGCGGCGGGCGGTGGAGCCGCTGGGCGCGCTCGACGACACCGAGACCGTCGCGACCCAGTTCGTCATCACGCCCTGGGTCGGCGTGGTCTGCGAGCCCGTCGTCTGGCGGCCGGACGGTGAGGAGATCGAGAAGGTCATCGAGGTGCCCTTCGCCGCGCTCGTGGAGCCCGCCAACGCGCGGGTCGAGCGCCGGGAGCGCGGGGGCGTCGTGCGCGAGGTGTACTTCTACGACTACGGGGGCGAGACGATCTGGGGCGCCACGGCGCGGATCGTCAAGGATTACCTCGACCTCGTGACGGGGGCGCCGTGAGCCACGGCACGCCGCCGACCTCGGCCGGGCTCTGCGCCCGTTGCCGCCACGCCAGGGCCGTCGCGTCCGCGAGAGGATCGACGTTCGTGCTGTGCGACCTCCACGCCACGGACGCTCGCTTCCCGAAGTATCCGCGCCTGCCGGTGGTTCGCTGCAGCGGGTTTGCCGAGCGGTCGACGTCGTCCGACGCGCCGCGCGGGGGCGGGACCGAGGCTCAGGGCCACCAGAGGTAGAGAAAGCGCGGACCCGCCCCGAGCATCGTCGCGAGCTGCAGGAGCGCCGCGTCGGGCCCCGACGCGGGCGCCTGCGCGCTCGCGTAGTAGGTCGCCCGGTACTCGCGCGGGCGGTGGTAGACGATGACACGCGCCTCGCCCACGCCGGCCGCGCGCCGCGCGGCCTCGATCGCGTCGGGCATGTAGCCCACGCGGTCCAGGAGCCCAAGCTCGAGCGCCTGCTGGGCGGTGTAGATGCGCCCGTCGGCGATCGCCCTCGCGGTCTCCGGCGCCAGGCGGCGGCTCGCCACGAGCTTGGCGACGAACTGCGCGTGGAGGCTGTCGATCACCGACTGGAAGATCTTCCGCTCCTCGACGGTGAGCGCGCGCAGCGGGCTCCCCATGTCCTTGCGCTCGCCCGACTTGATCGTCGCCGCCGCGAGGCCGATCTTCTGCATGAGCCCCTCGGCGTTCAGGCTGACCATGATGACGCCGATCGAGCCCGTCACCGAGGTCGGGTGGGCGACGATCGTGTCCGCGGCGAGCGCGACGTAGTACCCGCCCGACGCCGCCACGTCGAGCATGACCGCGACGACCGGGCGTCCGGTCTCGCGCTTCCAGGTCTCGAGCTCCCGGCAGATGATGTCGGCCGCCGTCACCGTGCCGCCGGGGCTGTTGATGCGCACGAGCAGCGCGCGGACGTCGGCGTCCGCCGCCGCCTTCGTGAGCTCCTCGCGCAGCCGCACGAGCAGCGGCACCCGCGGGGGCGCCGCGCCGATGACGAGGCCCGGCGAAGCGCCCTCCTCGGAGAGGAACCCCGAGACGTCGACGAGCAGGATCTTCGCCCGGCCCGCGCCCTCGACCGTCTGCTCCTCGAGGGGGCGGATCCGTGGCGTGAAATCGAGCGTGATGAGCGAGCAGCCGGCGAGCGCGAGCGCGAGCAGGACGGCCAGGGGCTTCTTCATGGCTTGAGTATATAATCTCCGCCGTCGTGTCAACCGCCAGCCCGCTGACGATCGACGCCATCCAGACCGCCGCGCGCCGGCTCCTCGGCCGGATCCACCGCACGCCCGTGATCGCCTCGCAGTCGTTCGACGACGCCAGCGGCCACAGCGTCTTCTTCAAGTGCGAGAACCTCCAGCGCGCCGGGGCGTTCAAGATCCGCGGCGCGCTGAACAAGCTCCTCACGCTCTCGCCCGCGGAGCGCGCGCGGGGCGTCGTCGCCTATTCCTCGGGCAATCACGCGCAGGGCGTCGCGCTCGCGGCGCGGATGACGGGGACGACCGCGATCATCTGCATGCCGAAAGACGCGCCCGCGCTCAAGCTCGAGGCCACGCGCAACTACGGGGCCGAGGTCGTCTTCTACGACCGCCTGCGCGACGACCGCGCCGCCGTGGCCCAGCGGATCGTGGAGGAGACGGGGCGCGTTCTCGTGCCGCCCTACGACGACTACGCGGTCATGGCGGGGCAGGGGACGGCCGCGCTCGAGCTCTTCCAGGAGGTGCCCTCGCTCGACGCGCTCGTCACGCCCGTCGGCGGCGGCGGGCTCATCGCGGGCTGCAGCACGGTCGCGAAGAGCCTCTTCCCCGGCGTCGCCGTCTTCGGCGTCGAGGCGGACACGGCGGACGATACCTACCGCTCCCTCCGGAAGGGCGAGCGCGTCACGATCCCGCCGCCGGCGACGATCGCCGACGGGATCCGCGTGACGAGCCCCGGCGCGCTCACGTTCCCGATCCTCCAGAAGAACCTGACCGACGTGTGCCTCGTGACCGACGCGGAGATCGTCGCCACCGTCCGCTTCCTGGCGCTCCGCGGGCGCGTCGTCGTCGAGCCCACGGGCGCGGTCGGCGCCGCGGCCGTGCTCCACGGGAAGGTCCCGCTGGCGCGCGGGGCGCGCGTGGGCGTGGTGCTCTCCGGGGGCAACGTCGAGCCGGAGCTGCTGATCGAGATCCTCCGCGCGAAGTAGGGCGGGAGCCGCGCAGAGCGCGGCTCGCTCAGCGGCGGTGGAAGGGCGGGATCACCTCGGCGGCCAGGCGCTCGAGCTGCTCGAGCATCCGCTCGGGCGGTCCCATCGGCCGCAGGACGAATTTCGACCCGCCGCCCGCGACGTACTGTTCCAGGCGCTCGCGCACGACCTCCGCGGGTCCGAACGCGGTGCACGCCGCGAGCGTCGCGTCGTCCACGCGGCCGCGCGGGATGAAGGGCGCGGCGGCCGCGCGCGCCCGCGCGGGATCGTCGTCGAGCCAGAAGGTGACGAGCGCGCCGAAGTGGTCGCCCGGCACCTCGCGCCCGGCCTCGGCGGCGAAGGCGCACGTCTTCTCGACGCCCGCGCGGAACCCGTCGGGCGCGATGAACGACGGGATCCAGCCGTCGCCCAGGCGTCCCGCCCGGCGCATCGCCGCCTCGCTGTTGCCGCCGATCCAGAGCGGCAGGGGCCGCTGCACGGGACGCGGCAGGACCGTGACGCGCTCGAGCTTCCAGAACTCGCCGTCGAAGGAGACCTCGTCCTCGCTCCAGCACCGGCGCATGATCCGGATCGCCTCGTCGGTCCTGCGGCCGCGCTCCGTGAACGGGACGCCCGCCGCCCTGAACTCGCGCTCCTGCTCAACGCCGATGCCGACGGCCGGCAGCACGCGTCCGCCCGAGAGGTAGTCGAGCATCGCGAGCTGGCGCGCCGCGAGGACGGGCGCGCGGAAGGGCGCGATCAGGACGCTCGGGCCGAACTTGAGCCGCCGGGTGCGCGCCGCCACCGCGGCCATCGTCGTAATGGGCTCGAGCACCGGGAGGGGCGAGGAGAGGCGGTCAGAGAACCAGACCGAGTCGATCTCAGTGCGCTCGCAGAGGTCCAGGAGCTTCCAGAAGAGGTCGGCGCCCTCCGGGCCGGCGGCCCAGGGGCC
>DATFVL010000193.1 GCA_035260325.1 Candidatus Methylomirabilota bacterium
CACCAGCGTGAACACCCGCCGTGACGGCACCACGAACCGGCCGTCCGCGCCCGTGACCACCTCCTCGGCGTCGTCGAACTCGCCCCCCGCCCAACCCGCCCACGAACCCGTGTACTTGATCCAGTACATCAGCACGACCACCTCCTCGAGGGGTTGCCCCGTCTCGGCGTCCACCACCTGGGCCTTCCACGGCCCCGCGGCCTGCACGAGCGCCGGGCTCAGCAGGCCCAGCAACAGCGCCAGGCCGACCACTGCGAACGCGTTCCGCGCGCTCCTGAGCTTGACGGTCCGCATCAGAACCTCTCGACGCGCCACAGGCCGTCTTCATCGACGGCGAAGCGCACGTCGAAGACCTTCGCCAGCCCCGCGTCCGTCCGCGTGGCCTGGTAGAGGGCTGTGCCGTCTCTGATCCTGACGAGCGTCAGGTCGGTCAGGATGCCGTCGATCGCCGGGAGACTGGCGGCGATCATCTGGAATGCTGTTTGGTACTCGTCTCTCGACTCGGCGACGATGTACCTGACCGCGCCCGGCACATCGCCCGCCCGAAGCGCGTCCTTCAGCCCACGCCACTTCGACTGGAGCAGCGCATCGAGAGCGGCCACATCGTACACTTGCACGACGGCACGCGCCGCGACCTGACGCCCCTCGAGGTCCGTCACGATCGCCGTCGGCACGTACAGGCCGGGACGGGAATAAGTGAAGCTCTGCCCGTCGAGGCTCGGTCCCGTGACATCAATGACGCCGTCGCCGTCCGCGTCGAGAACGATCGTCCCCAGGACGGCACCGATCATCGAAAAAGTCACTCGCAGCGGAGCGGATCCATTCTGTGGGCTGACGAGAAGCGTGGGAGCCGCCGCGCCGCTCGCCGCCGCAACGCTGACGCTGACGGCGTGCGTCGCCGTAACTCCGCTGGCCAGGCTGGCGACCGCCGTCAATGTCGTGGTGTCTGACCCGATCGGGACGAGAGCCACGAAGGTCGTCCCTTGAACGACGGCCGGAATCGCGTTGACCGTGACGCCGACCTCGGCTCCGCCGGCGTCGATCATTCCTCGTACCAGCAGCAGGCCCGTCGGAACCGAGCCGCCATTCGCGGGATCCGTGATCGTCACCCGCAGCGCGCTGACGGTGAAGCTCCGCTGCGCGGCCGCGCTCTCGTTCCCCGCGAGATCGCGCGCCCTGACCTCGAACGTGTGCGCGCCCGCAGCGAGATTCGAGAACGCCGCGCTGGTCGCATCGGCGAACGCCGTGAACGCGCCGCCGTCCAGACGCCATGCGAACTGCAGCCGGTCGGGGGCCGTGAGGTTGTCGGCGCCGGTGAAGGTAAACGTCGCGGTCGTGCCCTGCACCGTGCCCGCGGGCCCGCCGGTGAGCTGCGCGGTCGGCGGCGTGTTGTCCACGATGACAGCGCGGGCCGCGAACGCGGTGTTCCCGGCGCGATCCGTCGCGGCGACCCCGAGCGTGTGCGAGCCGTCGGCCACCGCGGTCGTCTGCCACGCCGCCGAGGCCGTCGCGCTCGCCGCCGGCAGCAGCGGGGCGACCGTGCTCGGGAGCGCCTGCCCGTCCAGGGTCAGACCGAGCGTGGCGACGCCGCTGCCGCCGTCGCTGGCCTGGGCCTGGACGCTCACGATGAGCCGCACGTGGGCACCGGCCGGCGCCTGGAAGCTGCGCGCCGGCGGGATGCTGTCGTGGACGACCGTCGCCTCCGCCGGCGGCGACGCGAGCCCGTCGCCCCCGTGGTCGGTCGCGAACACCTCCAGCGTGTTGCGGCTGTTCAGGGCGAGGGCGAGCTGCGCCGCGAAGGCCCCGGTCGGGTCCGCGATCACGCGGACCGGCGTGGCGGCGTCGTTCACGAACAGGTCGACCGCCGCCCCCGCGTGCGCTGTCCCCGTCACGGCCAGTGGCGACCGGTTCGTGAACAGCGGCGTGCTCACGCTCGGCGCGGGGGGCGCCACGAAGCGCAGCACGCGCTTGCCATCGGCCACGTAGAGGTGTCCGCCCGCGTCGAAGGCCAGCCCCTGGGGCGCCTTGAGGCTCGTCGCGAACAGGGTGAGCCGGGCGTCCGCGTGGAGCTTGGCGATCCCGCGACGCGCGGGATCCTCGGCGAGGCCGCGCTCCTGCGTGGTGAGGTAGAGACTGCCCAGCCGATCCCGCGCGAGCCCCACGGGCTTCTTGAGCTCGTCGGTCGGCCCCAGGGCCGCGGCCGGGCCCGCGCTACCGTCGGCGAGGATCGGGATCTGGAAGACGACGCCCTCGGCGTGCCGGTCTCCCCGGCGCCCCTGCGTGGCTGCGAACAGCGTCGCGTGGTTCAGGGTGAGCCCCTGGAGGCCCGTGAAGCCGTCGGCGAAAACCGTCAGCCGGCCCGCCGGCGAGAGCGCCACGATCATCTCGGGCTCGGCCGACTCATCGTCCCGTTCGGCGTCGCGGTCGCGCGTGAGCCGGCGCGCGGAGACGAACAGGGTACCGTCCTCGCGCACGGCCAGCCAGCGGGGCTGCTTGACGCCGACGAGGACCGGCCTGAGCCGACCGCCCGCCTCGACGCGCACGACGCGTCCGGCCTTCTCCTCCGCGACCAGAAGCCGTCCCACGGGATCGAAGGCGAGGCCGATCGGGCGCTCGAGCCCGCTGGCGACGACGGCGCGGGCGCCGTTGGGCGCCAGGCGCGTCAGCGTGCCCGCGTCCCGGTCGGCGACGACGACGTTGCCCTGCGCATCCACGACGACGCCGCGCAGCTCACGGAATCCGTCGGCAAAGACCTCCGTCGGCGCCAGCGCCGTGATCGCTTGCCCGGCATGCGCGTGGCCGGCGAGTAAACTCAGCGCCAGCGCGATGCCGAGGATCCATGCACGATGGCTCGCGCTCGCTCCGGAACATTGCGCAGGTGCGACGGCGCCCACGGGCACGGCTCCCTCGCACACGCCGTGCCAGGGCCGAGGGGCGCGCGCCTCGGCGCGGACCTATTGGTTTTCGCGGGCCTTCGGTCGCGGATCGTGAGGAATCCTCGCCTTCGAGGTGCACCGACGGAGGTGCAGGTGCACTACGCTAGTCCACCGACCGCCCGAAGTCGAAAGACACGACTGCACAGTCCACTGTGCAGTGAGCGCACAGGAAAACTGTGCAGTCGCGCTACGCGGACGCCGCCGAACGGTGGGGTGCGGCGCTAGCCCTTCGCGGCCAGGATCTCGCTCACGCGGTCGCCGAGCTCCTGGAGCGAGAGGTTCGACTTGACGAAGTAGCCCTCGACGCCGAGCCGCGTCACCTCCTGCACGTCCTGCTCGCGCGAGGAGTTCGACAGGATGAGCACGCGGAGCCCGCGCGTGGCCTCGTCGCTCCGGATCGCCTTCAGCACCTCGAGCCCCGAGAGCTTGGGCATCAGCATGTCGAGCAGGATCAGGTCCCAGGGCTCACCCCGGGCGAGGCGGAGGCCCTCCTCGCCGTCCACCGCCGACGTCACCGCGAACCCGCGCTGCTTGAGGGCCACCTCGCAGGCGCGCCGCAGGAAGCGATCGTCTTCGACCAGCAGGAGCCGTTTCGCCGTCTCCGTCATGGGCCTCACTCGCTGAGTGGCAACGTGAAGAGGAACGTCGAGCCCCGGCCTTCCTCGGACTCGCACCATACCCGGCCGCCGAGCCGCTCGACGATCAGCCGGACCAGGTAGAGGCCGAGCCCCGTCCCCTCCGTCTCGATCGTCGGCGCGTTCTCCGCGCGAAAGAACTTCTCGAAGAGCCGCGACTGCGCGGCCCGCGGGATCCCGACCCCGGTGTCGGTGATCGCCCAGCGCGCGACGCCGTCCTCGCGCGCGATGCGGACGGTCACCGCCCCGCCGGTCGGCGTGTACTTGATCGCGTTCGACGTGAGGTTGAGGATCACCTGGCGCAGGAGCTGCGGGTCGGCCAGGACGCGCGGCGCCGCCTCGGCGCCGACGAGCGAGAGCTGGTGGCCGCGCGCGCGGACGAGCATCGTAAGCTCGTCGAGCACGCTCTTCGTCAGCTCGGCCAGGCCCGTGGGCTCGGGCTTCATCTTGAGCGTCCCGCTCTCCAGGCGCGAGGCGTCGAGCAGGTCGTTGACCAGGCCGATGAGCCGCTCGGCGGATTCGGTCGCGTCGTGCACGAAGCTCATCAGCTCCTCGGAGATGCCCGGCGTCTGCGCGGCCAGCTCGAGCATCCACTTGATGCCCGAGAGCGGCGTGCGGAGCTGGTGCGTGACGAACGACACGAAGTCCGACTTGAGCTGGCTCACCTGCCGCTCGTGCGTGACGTCCTGGAGCGTCAGCGTGAGCCCGAGCGTCGCGCCGGCCGCGTCGCGGGTCGGCTGACCCGTCCAGTGGATGATCTTGCCGTGCCGGCGGAGGTCGAGGTCGCCGGCGCCGCCCTGCTCCGGGTCGCCGAGCAGCGCGCGCAGGGCGGTGAGGCCCGGCTCGGCCTCGGGCGCCGAGCCGGCGAACGCCATGAGCACGTCCGCGAGCGGCGTGCCTACGGCGTGGGCCGTGTCGAACCCGAGGAGCTCGCCGGCGCGCGCGTTGGTCGTCCGGATGTCGCCGTCGGGGCCGACGAGCAGGATGCCGTCGGAGGTCGAGCCGAAGATCTGCGCGAGGCGGACCCGCTGCGTCTGCGCCTCCTCGTAGATGTGCGCGTTCTCGAGCGCGGTCGCGAGCTGGTCGGCGTACGAGGTCAGCAGGCGGACCACCGTGTCCGGGAAGAGCTGCGGGGTCTTGTAGTAGAGCAGCAGCACCCCGATGACGCTGCGCTGCTGGCCGACGACCGGCAGGCCGGCGATGGACTGCACGCCCCGCGCGAAGTTCTCGGGGTGAACCATCTCACGCCGCTCCTCGATGTCGCGGATCAGGAGCGGCTGCCGCGTGTCGCGCACGTGGGCGGTGACCCCGCCGCGCCGCGCGTGGAGCGCGCGGCGCTGCTCCTCGGAGAGCCAGTGCCCGACGCTCCGGAGCACGCCGCCCTCGGCGTCGAGCAGGTTGATGACCGCCGAGTCGGCCCCGAAGGCGCGCGCCAGCTCCTCGAGGGCGCCGGTGAGCATGCGGTCCACGTCGAGCGTGCGCTGCAGCGCGCGGGTCGCCTGGTTCAGGAGCGCGAGGCCGCGCGAGAGGGTGCTCGCCTCCTGCTCGCGGCGCCGCGTCTCCTCGAGCAGGCGGATGTTCTCGAACGCCAGCGCCGCGTGGTCGGCGAGGGTCGCGACGAGCTGGGTCTCCCGCGGCGTGAAGTCGTGCGGGGTGAAGAAGTACTCCAACAGCACGCCGTGGACCTCGTCGCGGCTCATGATGGGCACCGCGAGGAAGGCGCGGGGCGACATCGTGTCGATGAGCGCGCGCGACGCCGGGCTGTAGCCGAGGTCCGGGTCGGTGGTCCGGTCCCGGGTCCACACCGGCCGGCGCTCCTTGAACGCGCGGCCGCCGACGCCCTCGCCCGATTTGAGAAACAGCCCGCGCGTCAGCTCGGGCGCGAGGTTCAGGCCGCGGCCGAAGACGAGCCCGTCCCGCTCGCGATCGAAGACGTAGATCCCGCTCGCCTCGCAGCCGGTCAGCTCGACGGTCTGCGTCACGATGAGGTCGAGGACGCGGTCGCGGTCCAGGCTGGTGGCGAGCTCGCGCGTGACCCCGTAGAGCTTCGTCGCCTCCTGCTCGCGCGCCCGGGTCTCCGCGTAGAGCCGGCTCTCCTCCAGCGCGATCGCGAGGTTCTGGCAGAGCGAGCTGAACGGCTCGACGCTCGACGCGGCGATCGGGCGCCGGCTCGGCTTGTTGTCGGCGCCGACCACCCCGATCACGCGATCGCCGGCCAGGAGCGGCGCGACGACGAACCGCCGGGACCGGAGGTAGGGGTGAGCGACGTGGGCGCGGTCGATCGAGCGCACGCTTCGGAGGTCCTCGTCGGACAGCACGGCCACGGGCCGCCGGCTCTCGAACGCCTGGTGGTAGGCGCCGGCGCCCGGCGCGAGCGGCAGGACCATGGACGGGACGCCGGCGTCGCCCTCGGAGGTCACGAGCTCCAGGCCGCCGCCGTCGGGTGTCACGAGGAACACGTTGACGCGATCGAAGCCGACCACCTCGCGCGCCGCCCGCGTGAACGCGCGGAGGCGCTCCTCGCGGTCCCAGGAGCTTTGCATCGCGATCGCCGCGCGATACAGCCGCGCGAGGAGCTGCCGGCCCTCGACGCTCTCGCGGAACAGACGCGCCTTCTCGATCGCGGTCGAGGCCTGATCGGCGAGCGCCTCCAGGAGGTCGATCTCGTCCGGGAGGAAGTGGCGCGCGCCCTGCGTGTAAACGTTCAGCGCGCCGAGGACCCGCCCGCGGCTCTTGAGCGGCACGCCGACGAATCCGCGGAATCCCCGCTCGAGCGCGCCCCGCTTGTGGGCCGGATCGAACGTCGTGTCCTGGGACAGGTCCTCGACCACGACCGTCTCACCCGTCGCGACGACCTTTCCTGAGAGGCTCTCGCCCGGCTTGATGCGCGGCCGGATCATGAGGGGCGCCGCCGACTCCGTGCGCGCGCCGACGACGAGGTCGTCGCCCTCGAGCAGGCGCAGGCCGGCCGCCTCGGCGCGCACGAGCCGCGCGGCCTGGTTGACGATGAGCGTGAGCACCTCGTCGGTGTCGTGGACGGCGGCGAGCTGGCGCGAGACGTCGTTCAGGACCTCGAGCCGCTGGCGGTTCCGCTCGGCCTGCTCGTAGAGGCTCGCGTTGCGGAGGAGGAGCCCGACCTGCTCGCAGACCTGGGTGACCATCCGGAGCTCGCGCTCCCCGAAGCGTCGGCGCTCCTTCCACCAGACGATGTAGAAGCCACCGGCCACGCGGTCCTCGATGAGCAGCGGCAGGAGGAGCCCGGACTGGTGGGGGAAGCTCCGGAACATCGCGTGGCTGAAGCGGGCGTCGGCGGCGACGTCGTCCGACCAGACCGGCCGCCGCTCGTTCCACACCGCCTCGTGGAAGCCCTGCTCCCGGAGCGGGAGCGGCGCCGTCGACAGCGTCGCGAGGTGCTCCTTCGGCACGTGGTACGCGGCCGTCGGCACGAGCTGGTCGGTCCCCGGGTCGTTGAGGTACGCGGCCGCGGTGTCCGCGCGGAGGAGCCTCGCCAGCGCCCGGCAGATTCGCCGGAGCGCCTCGCGGATGTCGAGCGTCGAGCTGACGGTGCTCGAGATCAGGACGAGCGCTTCGCTCTCCGCGAGCCGGCCTTGGATCTCCTCCTGGAGCCCTGCGTTCTCGCGCACGAGCCGCCGCCGCTCGAACACGCGACGGACGATCCGGCCGAGCCGCGCTACGTCCACGGGCTTCGCGAGGTAACCCGCGGCGCTCCCCTCGACCGTCTCCATGGCCGAGTCGAGCGTCTTCCGCTCCGCGACGACGATGAACTCGGGCGGCGCGCCGAGCTTTTGGGCGTCGCGCATGACGGTCGCGCCCTTGGTGTCGGGCAGGGCGAGCTCGAGGAGGACGAGACCGAAGGCGCCGCTCTTGATTTTCCGGAATCCCTCGGCGCCTGTACGGGCGACTTCCACCGCGTACCCCTCGCCCTTGAGGAAGTCGCGCAGCGCGTCGGTAACGCTGCGGTCGGCGTCGACCAGGAGGATCGCGTCCTCCACGCTCATATGATCGAGGCTATCAAAAAATGTCGCCAAACGCGCCGTTCTGGAGAAGGACGAGGGCGAGCCACAGGAGCTGGACGCCGACGAAGACGACGAGACCACGCTCGCGTCCGCCGGCAACGGCCGTCCGGTAGTGCCAGATACCGCCCGCGAGCGCCAGGAGGCCGAAGAAGGCGCCGGGGTAGGCGCCGAGGAGGCCGTAGCGGAGGGCGAGCCCGCCGGCGAAGCTCCAGAGCACCCAGGCGCCGAGCCAGTGGGCCACGACGGAGACGAGGATCGCGGCACGCGAGCCGGACCGGCCGAAGAGGCGGCTGAGCGCGACGGTCGCGACGCCGAGGACGAGGAGGGCGCCGAGGGACGCGAGCGCCCAGCGCGTCACGCGCGCTTCCCGATGAAGAACACGATCGTCCACGCGAGCGCGATCTTCGCAAGGAGGCCGAAGTAGGACGGCATCGGGTGTGACCTCCGCTGGTCCGAAAAATGTGCGCGAGTGTACGCCCGGCGCGCGCGGCGTGTCAATCGCAACATATTGACACTACAGGAGATTTCGCCCTATGATCACTGAATGAGTCCCACCCCGCGCGCGGCCGTTCCGTCCCTCCGGAGCATGACGGGCTTCGGCCGGGCCGAGGTCGCCGGGCCGACGGCGAGCCTGACCGTCGAAGCGCGCAGCGTGAACCATCGCCACCTCGACATCGCGGTCCGCGTGCCGCGCGCCCTCGCCGCCTTCGAGCTCGACGTGCGCCGGCTGGTGCAGACGCGGCTCGAGCGCGGCCGCGTCGAGGTCACCGTCCAGCTCACGCCGGCGCCGGGCGCGTCGTCGCAGACGGTCGGCGTGGACGCGGCGCTCGCCGCCGAGTACGTCGCGCGTGCGCGCGAGCTCGGCAACACGCTCGGCGTCCCGGGCGACGTGACGCTCGCGTGGCTCCTCGAGCGCCCGGGCGTCGTGCGGCTCGACGAGGCCCAGGCGCCCGCCCCGGAGGCCGCGTGGCCGATCCTGGCCGAGGCGGTCGGCCGGGCGCTCGACGCGCTCGTCGCGCGCCGGGCCGCCGAGGGCGAGGCGCTCGCCGCCGAGCTCGGCGCCCTCCGCGCCGACCTCCAGGAGCGGGTGGCCCTGATCACGGCGCGCATGCCCGCCGCGGTCGCGCGCTACGAGGAGCGGCTCCGCGAGCGGATCCGCGGCCTCCTCGCCGGCGCCGCGATGGACGAGGGGCGCGTCCTCACCGAGGTCGCGATCTGGGCCGAGAAGACCGACGTGCAGGAGGAGCTCGCGCGGCTCCGCGCCCACCTGACCGAGCTCGGCCAGGTCCTCGAGCGGGGCGGCCCCGCGGGCCGCGCGCTCGACTTCCTCATGCAGGAGCTCAACCGCGAGGTCAACACGATCGCCTCGAAGGCCGACGACCTCGAGGTGAGCCAGGCGGCCCTCGCCGCGAAGGGCGTCGTCGAGAAGATGCGCGAGCAGGCGCAGAATCTTGAGTAGCGGCCGCGGCGCGGCCGGGTGGGGTGCGGCCGGATGATCCGGCGGCGCGGCACGCTGTTCGTCGTCTCGGCGCCGTCGGGCGCGGGCAAGACGACGCTGTGCCGCGAGGCGCGCCTGGCCGTGCCCGGCCTCGCCTACTCGGTCTCGGTGACGACGCGGGCGCCGCGCGGCGGCGAGATCGACGGCGTGGACTTCCGCTTCGTGGACGAGCGCGAGTTCCGCGCGATGCTCGCGCGCGGCGAGTTCGCCGAGTGGGCGACCGTGCACGGCCACCTCTACGGCACCCCCGCGCGCCCGCTCGAGGAGGCGCTCCGCGGCGGCAACGACGTCCTGCTCGACATCGACACGCAGGGCGCCGCGCAGGTCCGCGCCCGCTATCCCGAGGCGGTGCTCATCTTCATCGTCGCGCCGTCCATGAAGGAGCTGGAGCAGCGGCTGCGGGAGCGGCGCTCCGACAACGAGCAGGAGATCGCGCGGCGCCTGGCGCGCGCGCGCGAGGAGATCGCGCTCTGGCGGCGCTACGACTACCTGCTGGTGAACCGTGACGTCAAGGAGGCCATGGAGCAGCTGGCCTCGATCATCCAGGCCGAGCGCAGCCGCACGGCGCGGCTCGGCCTGGCATTCCCCGACCTGGAGGTACCACATTGATGGCGTTCCCCTCGCTCGAAGGAGCCCTCAACAAGGTGTCGAACCGCTACATGCTCGTCGTCCTCGCGGCCAAGCGGGCGCGGCAGCTCAACCGCGGCGCGCCCCCGCGCGTCGCGAGCCACCACAAGAAGCCCACGAGCAGCGCGCTCGAGGAGATCGCGGCGGCCAAGGTCGAGTTCCGCGTGAAGGAAGAGGGGGAGACGCCGAAGGCATGAGCCTCGCGGGCCGCGAGCTGATCCTCGGCGTCACCGGCTCGATCGCCGCGTACAAGGCCGTCTACCTGCTGCGCGAGCTGACCCGGCTCGGCGCCGCGGTGACCGTGTGCCTCTCCGAGCACGCGCGCGAGTTCGTGGGCCCGCTCACCTTCCGCACGCTCTCCGGCCGGCCGGTGCTGACGAACCTGTTCGACCCGCAGAGCCCGGACGCCGTCGAGCACGTGGCGCTCGCCGAGCGCGCGGACGCGATCGTCGTCGCGCCCGCGACGGCGAACCTCCTCGCCAAGGCGGCGCACGGCCTCGCCGACGACTTCCTCACGACGCTCCTCCTCGCGGCCCGGGGGCCCGTGGTGATCGCGCCCGCGATGGACGGCGGCATGTGGGAGCACCCGGCGGTCGTCGCGAACGTCGCCACGCTGCGCGCGCGCGGCGTGGCGGTGCTCGAGCCCGACGCGGGGGCGCTCGCGTCCGGCCTCTCCGGCAAGGGGCGGTTCCCCGAGCCGGACGCGATCGTGGAAGCGATCCGGCGCGCGCTCACGCCGGTGCGCGACCTCGCGGGCGAGCGCCTGCTGGTGACGGCCGGGCCCACGCGGGAGCCGGTCGACCCGGTGCGCTACCTCTCCAACCGCTCGTCCGGCCGGATGGGCTACGGCCTCGCGGCCGCCGCCCTGCGCCGCGGCGCCGCGGTCACGCTCGTCTCCGGGCCGACCGCCCTCACGCCGCCGCCGGGCGCCGTCTTCGTCCCCGTCCAGACGGCCGAGGACATGCGCGAGGCGGTGCTCCAGCACCTGGCATCCGCCACGATCGTGATCAAGGCGGCGGCCGTCGCCGACTACCGCGCGCGGCAGGCCGCGCCCGTCAAGATCAAGGGCAAGCGCGATCTGACCCTCGAGCTCACGCCGAACCCCGACATCCTGGCCGAGGTCGCCGCGCGCCACACCGGCGCGTTCATCGTCGGCTTCGCCGCCGAGACCAACGACGTCGCCGCGAACGCCCGCGAGAAGCTCGAGCGCAAGGGCATCGACCTGCTCGTCGCGAACGACGTCAGCCAGAAGGGCATCGGCTTCGACGCCGACGAGAACGAGGTGCTGCTCCTCGACCGCTGGGGCGGCCACAAGCCGCTCCCGCGGATGACGAAGGCCGACGTCGCCGACGCGATCCTCACCCACGTCCTGGCGCTGCGCGCGGGGGCCGGCGCCAAGAAGGTGGCGCGATAGCCGCGCCCGACGCGGCCGCCGATCCCCGCCAGGCGCTCGCCGACGCGCTGGGCGCGCTCGGCGCCACGCTCCGTCACCATCGCGACCTCGGCACGACCGAGCTCGGCCTCGAGGGCCAGTACCTCCTCGGTCCCGACGAGGCGCTGCGCGCCCAGGAGCAGGCGCTCCAGGGCTGCCGGAAGTGCAAGCTCTGCGAGGGGCGCACGACGATCGTCTTCGGCGCGGGCAGCCCGCGCGCGGAGTTCGTCGTGATCGGCGAGGGGCCGGGCGCCGACGAGGACGCGCAGGGCCTGCCGTTCGTCGGGCGCGCGGGCCAGCTCCTCACCAAGATGCTCGAGTCGCCGGGCGTCGGCTTCACGCGCGACGAGGTGTATGTTTCGAATACAGTCAAGTGCAGACCTCCCGGCAACAGGAACCCGGAGGCCGAGGAGCTCGCGGCGTGCGCGCCGGTGCTCGCGGCCCAGCTCGCCGCGCTCCAGCCCAAGGTCATCCTCGCCCTCGGGAGCGTCGCCGCGCAGAGCCTCCTCGGCACCAAGGAGGCGATCGGCCGCCTGCGCGGGCGCGTGCACCCGTACGGCTCCGCCGTCCTGATCCCGACCTTCCATCCGGCGTTCCTCCTGCGGAACCCGGGCCAGGAGTACAAGCGCATGGCCTGGGAGGACCTGAAGCTCGCGCGACGGGAGTACGACCAGCGCCGGACCCGGTAGCATGATCGCGGACGTCGCCTTCGACGCCCCGGTCGCTCATCCGTTCTCCTACCTGGTGCCGGAGGGCTGGACGCTCGCCCCCGGGCAGCGCGTGGCGGCACCACTCCGCGGCGCCCAGCGCGTCGGCATGGTCGTGGCCCTCCGCGCGGGTGACGACGCGTCGCTCAAGCCGCTCGGCCGCGTCGCCGATCCCGAACCCGTCCTCTCGCCGGCGCAGCTCGACCTCGTCGGCTGGATCTCCGCG
>DATFVL010000194.1 GCA_035260325.1 Candidatus Methylomirabilota bacterium
GACTCGCCGATGCGCTCGGCGTCTTGCAGCGTCGTCAGTGATCCTCCGCAAGAATCCGCTGCCACAGGCGGTCGATCGCCTGTCGAAGCTCGGGGCGGTAGCACCCTGCTCGCCCAGGCCCGCGCCACCAACCTCGCGGGCACCAAGACGCTCACCGTGCCCTTCCCGACCGCGGCCACGAGCCTCACGCCCAATCTGCCCGGTCTGTCGGTGGGTGCGGTCCAGGTTCAGGTCTTGGTGCAGACGGCGAGCGCGACCTTCAGCCTGATCGGTAGCGTCGGGCTCACCGTCATCGACACCCGGCCCGTCCCCGGTGTCAGCTCCATCAACCCCAACTCGATCGACCTCGTGGCCCCGCCGGCGACCTTCACCATCATGGGCGAGGGGTTCGTGAATCTCGGCTTCGGCCTGCCGGTGGTGAACTTCACCCGCAGTGGCGCCATACTTGCCCAAGCCCGCGCCACCAACCTCGCCGGCACCACGACGCTCACCGTGCCCTTCCCCACCGCGAGCGGTCTGTCGGCGGGCGTCGGCACCACGACGCTCACCGTGCCCTTCCCGACCGCGGCCACGAGCCTCACGCCGGGTGTGCCCGGCCCGTCGGCGGGGCCGGTCCAGGTCCAGGTCTGGCAGCAGACGTCTGCCGGGACCTACAGCCTGATCGGCACCGTCACGCTCACGGTCAACTAGAGCACGACTGGCGGCTCGGGCCCGTTCGTCGGATAGTGGAGGCGTAGCCGTCATGTCACATTCTCGCGTCGCCAGAGCCACGTCCCGAAGGACGCGCGTGCGTCGCGCCCGGATCGCGTACGTCCAGCCGCTCTCTCGGTTGGCCCGCCGAGCGCTTCGGGCGCTGCTCGCCGCGCCGCTAGCGGTCCGGATCCTCGTGGGGGCGGTCGTCATCTTCGCGGTGTGGCTGGTTCTGAACTGGGGGTACCAGGTGCTCCGCAAGCCGACCGAGCTGTTCTTTCCGGTGAGCGACGCACTCGCGAAGACACCGCCCGAGACGTGGCGACGTTACGGGCTGCTCTTCCGCGAGCACTCCACCGCCGTCATCACGCCCGAGCTGCTGGCCGCGCTGGCCCAGGTCGAAGGCGGCGGCAACCCGGTGGCCCGGACGTACTGGCGGTGGCGCCTGACGTGGAATCCCTTCGAGCTGTACCAGCCCGCGTCGAGCGCCGTCGGCATGTACCAGATCACCGACCCGACGTTCCGTGAGGCGAAGCGCTACTGCATCCACGAACACGCGGTGGCCGAGGTCGGCCCCTGGTACGACGTGAAATCGTGCTGGTTCAACGGGCTCTACAGTCGCGTCGTGCCGAGCCACGCCGTGGAGCTGACCGCCGCGCTCCTGGATCGGAGCGTCGCGAGCACGCTGGGGCGCCGGCGGATCGCCGGCGCCACGCTCCAGCAGAAGCACGATCTGGCCGCCGTCATCCACCTGTGCGGGGCCGAGCCGGGCGACGCCTACGCGCGGCGCGGCTTCCGGCTGACCGCCGGCCAGCGGTGCGGCGACCACGACGTCGGCGGCTACCTCGCGCGCGTCAACGCGCTGAAGCGGCAGTTCGTCCGGCTGGCGGCCGCCGAGTAGCGGTCCGTCAGCCCCGCATCACCTTCGCGTACGCGTCGAGCCGCGGCAGCACGGCATCGCGCGGCTCGGACGGCAGGCCGAAGATCGCGCGCGAGACACCCGCGCCGGCGAGCGCGTCCAGCGCCTCGCGCTTGGGCGGCGCGAAGAAGATGCCGACCGGCGCCGTCTTGGGATCGCGCCCCGCCTTCTTCAGCCGCTCGCGCAGCTCGGGGATGCGCTCGATCGGGTTCCGGCTCGGGCGCATGATCGGCATCCAGCCGTCGCCGAACTCCACGACCCGGTCGAACGTGGTCGCGCCGTCGCCGCCGATAATGATGGGTGGGTGTGGCTTCTGCAGCGGCTTCGGGTCGGCCCAGATCTTGTCGAAGCGGACGAACTGGCCGTGGAACTCCGCCTCGCGCTTGGTCCAGATCTCCTTCATGGCGAGCACGCGCTCGCGCAGCAGCCGCCAGCGCGTCTTCCACGCGGTGCCGTGGTCCTCCATCTCCTCGGCGTTCCAGCCGCCGCCGATGCCGAAGAGGACGCGGCCGCCCGAGAGGCGATCGAGAGTGGCGACCTCCTTGGCCGTCGTGATCGGATCGCGCTCGATGACGAGGCAGATGCCGGTGCCGAGTCTCAAGCGCTTGGTCGCCGCGGCCGCCGCCATCAGCGCGACGAAGGGATCGTAGGACGACCAGTAGTCTCTCGGCAGCTCGCCCCCGCCCGGCCAGGGGCTCCGCCGGCTCGCGGGGATGTGCGTGTGCTCGGGGAACCACACCGACTCGAAGCCGCGCTCCTCGAGCGCCCGGGCCAGCTCGTCGGGAGCGATCGCGTACTCGGTGGGGAACATGACGACGCCGTAATCCATGGGGGCCTCCTTGGGTTCGCGGCGCCAAGCATAGCACTCGCGCCGGGCTCAGCGCGTATCGCTAGAGCTGTCCGGAGTCTCCCCAGTCCTCGAGCAGCTTCCGATAGGCGGGATCGTCGTAGCGCTCGAGCCTGAACGCCGGCGCGTACGGCGGCAGGGGGCGCTCGGCGATGTGGTCGGCGAGGAGGTCCGCGGCGCCGTTGGACGCCATGAGCCCGTAGCCCGAGAGCCCGCCGAGGACGTACGCGCCCTCGACGGGCAGCGGCCCGGCGAGGAAGCGGTTCTCGCGCGTCTTCGCGTAGTAGCCGCCGTCCACGACGGTGCGCGGGAGCCGCCCGAGATACGCCGCGAGCGCCGGAATCATGCGCGACATCCCGCGCAGCGCGATCTCGCCGTACGCGGGATCGAACTCGATGGGGAACGTCGGCTCCACGGGCTCGACCTCGTAGGTCCAGATGAGGAGCACGACGGGGCTCTCCCCCGCGCCCTCGGGGCGTCCGTGGACGCCCGCCGGGAACTCGTCGAGCAGCCGGCGATGCTCGGGCGAGCGCCCGAGCTCGGCGCGCTCCTCGTCGGACCACGGCAGGCGCACCGGGTCGGTCCAGATCATCATCGGCGCCTCGCGCGGCATCGCACGGCGCACGTCGTTGAACGCGACCTTCGCGTGGCGCTCGCAGAACAGCGGCAGCTCGACGCCGAGCAGCCGGCCCACGTGCTTCGTGAACGGCCCCGCGGCGTCGACGAAGCGCGGTGTGGCGAGCGTCGTGGCGCCCCCGCGCGCGGCGAGCGTGACCGCGCGGACGCGGCCGCCGGTCGTGTCCACGCGCTCGACGCGCCCCTCGACGAGCCGCACGCCCTTCTCGCGCGCGCGCTCGAGCATGTACATGCCGAGCTGCTGGCCGCTGAACCACCCGCAGCGGCGCGCGTGCAGGAGCGCGACCGTGTCCGCGGCAAGACACGGGAAGTGCTTGCGGATCAGCGCGGGCTCGATGATGACGTCGGCGCCCGTGGGCGCCCGGTCGAAGCCGTCGGCGGGAGCCGGCCGATAGTCGCTCGACGCGCTCGTGTGCACGCGCACGGGGCCCGAGCCGAGCTTCTCGGCCTCCGCGGCGCGGCGCATGAGTGCGGGCACGCGCGCCGGGTCGGCCGTGGCGAAGAGATAGCCGCGCCGGTTCATCCTGAACACGTTACCGCTCTCGCGGGCCAGCTCCTCGAGGAGGTCGATGCTCCGGTTCATCAGCGAGACCATCGCGTCGCCCGGGCCCGGCCACCAGTTCCGGTAACACTCGGTGGACTTGTCGCTCGTGAGCGAGAGCGGCGGGCGCTCGTCCACGAGGACGACTCCCGTCACGCCGCGGCGCACGGCCAGGTGGTACGCGGCGGCGATCCCGGCGATCCCCGCGCCGCAGATCACGACCTCGGCGGTGTTCGCGCTCATCGCTTGCGCGCGGGGGCCGAGCGGAGCGCCTCCCAGAGGCGCGCCGGCGTGAGCGGCATGTCGAGGTGGGTGACCCCGAAGGGCGCGAGCGCGTCCACCGCGGCGTTGACGACGGCGGGCGGGATCCCGATGCAGCCGGCCTCGCCGAGGCCCTTGGCGCCGAGCGGGTTCCGCGGCGAGGGCGTGTGCATCTTCTCGATCTCGACGTGGGGCACCTCGTCCGCGCGCGGCACGGCGTAGTCCATGAGCGTGCCGCTGAGGAGCTGGCCGTCCCGGTCGTACACGATCGCCTCGGAGAGCGCCTGGCCGATCGCCTGCGCGAGCGAGCCGTGCAGCTGGCCCTCGGCGAGGAGCGGGTTGATGATGGTCCCCGCGTCGTCCACCCACACGAGGCGCTCGATGACCAGGCGCCCCGTCTCACGCTCGATCGAGAGCGCGCAGACGATCGAGCCGAAGCTCCACACCTCGCCCTCGGGCTGGAAGTAGGTGCTCGCCTCGAGCCCCGGCGTCTCCCCCGCTGGCAGCGCCGCGCCGCCCGCGTAGGCCGCGGCGGCGACCTCCTTCCACGTCACGCGCCGCTGCGGAACGCCGACAACCTGGAAGCCGCCGGCGACGCCGATCACGTCCGGCTCTCCGGCCTCGAGGAGCTTCGCGGCGATGCGCCGGCCTTTCTCGCGCACGTCGCCCGCCGCACGCGCGAGGGCGCCGCCGCCGAGGGCCACGCTGCGGCTGCCGAACGTGCCGAAGCCCTCGGGGCCCGAGCGCGTGTCGCCGTGGACCACGACGACCTCGGCGGGCGTCACGCCGAGGTGGTCGGCCACGACCTGGGCGAACGTCGTCTCGTGACCCTGACCGTGGGCGCTCGAGCCGGTGATCGCGGTGACGCGCCCCGAGCGCTCGACCTTGATGGCTCCGCTCTCCCAGCCGAGCGCGCAGGGCTCGACGTAGGAGCAGAGGCCGACGCCGACGATCTCGCCCCGCTTGCGCCGCTCGGCCTGCGCCTTGCGGAGGCCGGCGTAGTCCGACGCCTTCAGCGCGCGCTCGAGGGCCTCGGGATAGTTGCCCGAGTCGTAGCTCTGGCCCGTCACCGTCCGGTACGGGAAGCGGTCGGCGGGCACGAAGTTGCGCCGGCGGATCTCTGCCGGGTCGAGGTTCAACGCCCGCGCGGCCGTGTCCATCAGGCGCTCGATCATGAACGTCGCCTCGGGCCGGCCCGCGCCGCGGTACGCGGCGACGGGCGCCGTCGTCGTGAGCGCGCCGGTGACGGTGATCTCGCACGCCGGCACGACGTACGCGCCCGGCAGCAGGCGCGCGTGGTTCCACGGCGGGCCCACCGCCGCGTTCACGAGCGCCGTGCCGAGCGGCGAGACGATGCGCGCGCGGAGCGCCGTGATGCGCCCCTCGGCGTCGAGCGCCAGCTCGCCCTCGCAGACGGAGCCCCGCGCGTGATTCGTCGTGATCTGGTCCTCGCTCCGCGTGGCGACCCACTCGAGCGGCCGGCCGAGCCGCCGGGCGAGCCAGGCGAGCAGCACCTCCTCGCGGTAGGGCCCGGTCTTCACGCCGAAGCCGCCGCCGACGTCGGGCGCGATCACGCGCACGCGCGATTCCGGCATCCCAAGGAGACGCGCGATCTCGGCACGGATGCGGAAGGGCGCCTGGCAGGAAACCCAGAGCGTCAGCTCCTCGGTGGAGGCGTCGAACGACGCGAGCACGCTGCGTGGCTCGATCGCCACGGCGGAGAGACGCGCCGGGGCGACGCGGAGCGAAACGACGCGCTTCGCCGTCCTGAAGGCTCCCGCGGCGTCGCCCTCACGGATGGTGCGCTCGAAGGCGCGGTTGCCCTCGATCTCGGGGAAGAGCTTCGGCGCACCGGCGGCCACGGCGCCCTCGGGCTCGGGGAGCGCGGGGAGCGGCTCGTACTCGACGCGGATCAGCTCGAGGGCGTCGCGCGCGCGGTAGGCGTCCTCCGCGACGACGGCCGCGACGGGCGTCCCCGCGGCGTGCACGTGGCCGTCGGCGATGATCGGGTGCGGCGGCACCTTCACGCCGGGCAGGAGGCGGTTCACCGGCATGGGGGCGAGATGCTTCACCTCCGCGCCGACGGCGACGGCCACGACGCCGGGCGCACGCCGCGCGCGCTCGACGTCGAGCTTCGTCACGCGCGCGTGGGCGTAGGGCGAGCGGAGGAGCGCCACGTGCAGGCACCCGCGCGGCCGGAGGTCGTCAACGTAGCGCCCGGCGCCCACGAGGAGGCGATGGTCCTCGCGCCGCTTGAGGGGCCGGCCGATCCAGCCGTCGCCCGCGTGTCCGTCGGGTCGTGCCACGAGGACGCATGGTAGCATTGGCGGGTCTCGAAAGGAGACCTCCATGAAAGTCGCCGCCGCCGTCGCCGAGATCCTCAAGCGCGAGGGAGTCCAGTTCCTGATCGGCTACCCCGTCAACCCCATCATCGAGGCCGCCGCCGAGGCCGACATCCGCACGATCATCGTGCGGCAGGAGCGCACCGGGCTCCACATGGCCGACGCGGTGAGCCGGGTCACGTCGGGCGACCGCATCGGCGTCTTCGCGATGCAGCACGGCCCGGGCTCGGAGAACGCGTTCGGCGGCGTGGCGCAGGCCTACGGCGACTCGGTGCCGATCCTGGTGCTGCCCGGCGGCTACTCGCGGCGCATGACGAACGTCCCGCCGAACTTCAACTCGTTCCTCAACTACCAGCACGTCACGAAGTCGGCGGAGCAGGTGATCCTGCCCGACGTCGCCCCCGACGCCATGCGCCGCGCCTTCACGCAGGTGAAGAACGGCCGCCCGCGCCCCGTGCTGGTCGAGTTCCCCGTCGACGTGCTGCGCGAGGACGTGCCCGAGCCGCTCGTCTACAAGCCCGCGCCCCGCGTGCGCGTGGGCGCCGATCCCAAGGACGTCGCGCGCGTGGCGGCGGCGCTGCTCGCCGCCGAGCGCCCCGTCATCTACGCCGGGCAGGGCGTGCACTACGCCAAGGCGTGGCCCCAGCTCAGGGCCCTTGCCGAGCTGCTCGAGGCGCCGGTGACGACGAGTCTTCAGGGCAAGAGCGCGTTCCCCGAGACCCACCCGCTCTCGCTCGGCTCGGGCGGGCGATCGATCTCCAAGCAGCTCCACCACTTCCTGAACAACGCCGACCTCATCTTCGGCATCGGCTGCAGCTTCACGACGACCAACTACGGCGTCGCGATGCCGAAGGGCAAGAAGATCGTCCAGGCCACGCTCGACGCCGCCGACCTCAACAAGGACGTGGCGATCGAGGACGCGCTGCTCGGCGACGCCGGGCTCGTCCTCGACGCGCTCGTCGCGGAGGTCCGCGATCGCCTGAAGGGCAAGCCGCGCGGACGGCTGACCGCGGTCACGCAAGAGATCAAGAACCTCAAGACCGAGTGGCTCGCCCAGTGGATGCCCCGCCTCACGCAGGACGGCGCGCCGATCTCGCCCTACCGCCTGATCTGGGACCTTCTGCACACGGTGGACATCGCCAACACGATCATCACGCACGACGCCGGCAGCCCGCGCGACCAGCTCTCGCCGTTCTGGGAGCCGGTCACGCCGCTCAGCTACATCGGCTGGGGCAAGACGACGCAGCTCGGCTACGGCCTCGGGCTCGCCATGGGCGCGAAGCTCGCCCATCCCGACAAGCTCTGCATCAACTTCTGGGGCGACGCCGCGATCGGCTTCACCGGGATGGACTTCGAGACGGCGGTGCGCGAGCGCATCCCGATCATGTCCGTGCTCCTCAACAACTTCTCCATGGCGATCGAGCTCAAGGTCATGAAGACGGCGACCGAGAAGTACCGCTCGACCGACATCAGCGGCCACTACGCCGACATGGCGCGCGCCTTCGGCGGCTACGGCGAGCGCGTGGAGAAGGCCGGCGAGATCGTCCCCGCGCTCAAGCGCGGGATCCAGAAGACGCGGGAGGGCGTGCCCGTCCTGCTCGAGTTCATCACCGAGAAGGCGGTGGACTTCTCGATCTTCCCGTGACGGCGGGCCTCTCCACCCCCGCAGCCCTAAACTTTCGTGCCGACGCGATACGCGGCGGCGCCCCGCAGCCTATGCCGGCACGCCCGGCACCGGCTTTCCGACTGAAAGGTGTGGCGCGGCAAGAGGAAAGGGCCGATTCGTGACCACACGTGGGAACTCGATACATTGCAGCGGGTCGCAGCCGTTGCGGTTTTACGCAGCGGTATACGCAGACCTGTCTACTTCGAGTTAACCGACAGAGAAAATGACGCCTGACGAAAGAAAAGAGGCCAGGACTTCCACGCAGATCAGCGCATGAAGCTCTTCAACTTCTTCCTGATCCTCTCCGGCCTGATCCTGGGCGCATTTCCTGCGGTCAGAGGCATGGCGACCGGCGCCAAGGTCGTGGCTCTCTTGCCCCTGCTTCTCGTTCTAACGGCGTTCATCTTCTGGCGGCTCGAAGAAAGGACGCGCCGCCTGGTTAAGAATGGAGAGGACGCACTGCGTTTCCTCGATAAGCAATGGCCGCTTGAGCCGTTGCCCGACAAGACGCCACCCTACCTCCGCCTGTTCGAGCGAGACGACTATCTCATGGAGGTCGTGAAGAGGCGGTGGTGGGCAAGGCGCCTCGTGCCGATAAGCTACGCCGACAGCTTCCGGATCGCGTACCTGATGATCGGTGGCGTCGGCCTCGTGCTGGCCGCATGGGTGTCGCTGACCTGAGTCGTCTAACTTCGCAGTGCACCGGACCGAGGGCTCGCGTTGCTCGCCTCCCGGCCGGTGACCGCGGGCGTTAGCCAGCGCCAAGGACCAGCACATTCGTGCCTCTACCACCGCTGACCGAAAACGGCGAGCTGCCGCTCGGAGTACACCCAGGATCCCTGCGCGAGGTTCTGGACCGCTTCGGCGTTGGTTCCGACCAACGCAAGGCCCTGGCTCTCCGCCTCGCACGTGTCCACCGCGCCGCCCAAGCGACCGGCCACCTGGCGCGATTCGTCATCTTCGGGTCGTTCGTTACGAGCAAGAGCGAGCCCAACGACGTCGATATCGCCCTGGTCATGGCCGATGCTTTCGACGCGTCCCAGTTGCGCGGCGAGGCGCTGCTTCTTTTTGATCACGGTGCCGCGCAAGCGCACTTCGGCGCCAGCGTGTTCTGGCTCCGGCGACTGGCAGCGTGGCCGACCGAGCAGGCCGCGGTAGAATTCTGGCAAGTCAAGCGCGGTGGTGGCCGAAGGGGTATCGTCGAAGTCACGCGGAGGGAGGGATCATGATCAGCAACGACCAAGAGCTCAGCGCCACGCTAGAGCGAATCCGCCATCTCCAGATTCAGGTAACCCATCTCCGCAAGGCGGAGACCAATCCTACAAACTACCACCTGTCGGCATCCGGGTTCCTCGCCGAGATCGACCGGATGCAGCTCGAGGTGCGCGAGTACCTCTCCCTTCATCCCGGTGAGTTGAAGGCCCGTGCGTGAGCTCGCGCGGCGCAACGCTGAGTGGCTGGCTAACTTCTGCTTCCAGCCGACCGGCTTCGCCGGCGGCTGAAGCACGCGTTAGCGCGCATTCGATCAAGGGCAGCGGGCGGCCGCTACCAGACGGACGGTGCGCGATGCGAACGGTGGAAAGCCACGCGGGTTGCGGTATCACGAAGTAGCTCTTCCCCGGTACGCCCCGCGGCGCCTCAGCCCACGATCACGTGCTCGCGGGTGATGATGAAGGGCGGGTCGGGCGTGATGAAGTTCGCCTCGTCGGTCCGCACGCGCGCATACTCCGGCGTGCGCGCCGAGGCACGCATCGCATCCGTGTCGTCGAACCACGTGATCGCCGCGCCGTCGTACTGCGGCGCGCGCCCGCGCTCGTAGGCCGCGAGCCGCGTGTGGCTCTGCACGTAGCGCCGGATCACGGGGATCGTCGCGGCCAGCGGGCCGTGGACCTCGCGCCAGTAGCGCTGGAATGCCTCCACGGCCATCCCGGACTTCCGCGTCACGAGCTTCACGTTCTTGACCCCGTCCACGGGCGCACGCCCATCCTTGACCACTCGCTCCTCGGTGATGATCAGGCCCATCGTGCCGCGCCCGATGAACTCCGCCTCGTCGGCCTGGACGGCCGCGTACGCGGGCGTGCCCGCGAGCGCGCGCATCGCGGCGGTGTCGTCGAACCAGATCTCGGCGATCCCGTCGTAGATGGGCTCACCCTTCTTGTATCCGCCGAGCAGCGTGTGCGACTGGACGTAGCGCCGGATGCCCGGCAGCTTGACCACCACGTCGGGGTGACGCGTTCGCCAGTACTCCTGAAACCGCTCGACCGACATCCCCGGCCGCCGCTTGAAGAACGACAGGGCCTTGACCATCGCTCTCTCCTCAGCTGAAGGCGCGGATCACTTCCTCGAACGCGACCATCTGGCCGCCGCGCGTGGACGACGGCACTACGATGACGGTCCTGACGCCGGCCGCGCGCCAGGCCTCGACGCCGTCGCGGACCTCCGTCGCGCTTCCGAACAGCGTGACGTCGCGGAGCCAGCGGTCCGACATGAGATCCGGGACGCGTCCCTCCTCACGCCCGGCGAGCGCCTGGCGGATCGCCAGCATCTCCTCCTCGTAGCCCGCCTCGATCCAGTAGCTCTGGTAGTTCGGCAGGCGCGCGTACGGCACGAGCACCTTCCGCAAGACGGCCGCCGCGGCGGCACGGTCCTCGTCGACGCAGGTCGGTACCATGTCGCCGATGAAGAACGCGGGGTCGGTCCGCGCCCGCTCCGGCAGGTGGCTGAGCGATTCCTTCATGTGAGAGAGCGCGCCGTTGGCCCACACCGCCCCCTGCCCGATCTCGCCGGCCAGCTCCACCATGCGGCGGCGGAGCGTCGCCAGCACGATCGGCGGGAGCCCGCCGACCTGGGTCTCGTACCCGCGGAGGTCCGCCACGAACTTCCGCACGTCCTCGAGGGGACGGCCGGCGCGGATCGCCAGCCGCTCGTGGATCGGGCCGTGGCTGACGCCGATGCCGAACCTGAAGCGGCCGCCCGACAGCTCGTGGACCACCGCCGTGGCCTGCGCGTACTCGAGGGGGTGGCGCGTGTAGATGTGGGCGATGCTCGTGCCGAGGGGGATCTCGCGGGTCGAGAGCGCCAGCGCCTCGCACAGCGCGAGGCCGTCGCCCGGGCTCGGGCAGTAGATGCCGGCGAACCCCTCACGCTCGATCCGCTGCGCGAGCTCCAGCGTCGCCCGGCGCCGGCCGGCCACCGCGACGAGGCTCACCGCGGGCTTGGGGGTCATCCGGGAGAGTATAGGCGTTCCGCCGGTGACGTGGGACGTCGAGCGCCTAAGCGTCACGCGCTTGCCAGGACGCCTCCGCCTCACTATGATCGGCCCACGCCACGGGAAGGAGACCCCATGAAGATCCACAGGCTCTACGCCGACGCGAGCGGCCAGTCGCACTTCCAGGACGTCGAGATCGAGTTCGCGGAGACGACCCGCGCGGGCCGGCTGTCGAAGCGGCTCCCCGCGACCGGAATCATCTTCCGCGAGGTGCAGCCGGACTACGACCTCGACTGGCACCCGGCCCCGCGGCGGCAGTACATCATCAACCTCGACGCGGGCGTCCAGATCACCGCGAGCGACGGCGAGACGCGCCGCATCGGCGCCGGCGAGGTCCTCCTCGTCGAGGACACGTCCGGCAAGGGTCACCTCTCCAAGGCGCTCGACGGCAAGCTGCGCCACTGCATCTTCGTCACGCTCGACTGAGGCGATCCGGCATGGGGCGGCTCGACGGGAAGGCCGTCGTGGTGACGGGCGCCTCCCGGGGCATCGGCGCCGAGGTCGCGCGGCTCTTCGCGGCGGAGGGCGGGCGGGTCGTCTGCGCCGCGCGCACGCTGCGCGAGGGCGAGCACCCGCTCGCGGGCTCGCTCGAGACGACGGTGGCGGCGATCCGCGCCGCCGGTGGCGAGGCGCACGCGGTCACCGCGAACATCGCGGAGCCCGCCGACTGCGAGAAGCTCGTCCGCGCGGCGCGCGACACCTACGGGCCGGTAGACGTGCTCGTCAACAACGCCGCGCTGACCTATTACCTGCCCGTGAAGGACTATCCGCTGAACAAATGGCTCCGGTCGTGGGCCGTGAACTTCCACGCGCCGTTCGTCCTCTCCCAGCTCGTGCTCGCCGACATGATCCCGCGCAAGCGCGGGGCGATCGTGAACATCTCGTCGGGCGCGGCGATCGGCCCCGGCCGTGGCCCCTACCCCGACCCCGCGGCCGGCGCTCGCGGCGGCACCTGCTACGGCGCCGAGAAGGCGGCGCTCGAGCGGTTCACTCAGGGCCTCGCGGCGGAGGTCTACCCGCACGGCGTCTCGGTGACGTGCGTCTCGCCGTCGCAGGTGGTCCCGACGCCGGGCACCGTGTACCACAAGCTCGTCAAGGGCCTGGACGATCCGCGCGGGGAGCCGCCGCTCCTCATGGCGCGGGCGGCGCTCCTGCTCGCGAGCGAGCCGCTCGACCGCGTCACCGGCCGCGTCACCTACAGCCAGCAGATCCTGAAGGAGTTCGGCTGGATCGCCGACGGCCGGGGCCGCGGCGTCGAGACGCGCGGCAGCGGCTACTCGGAGATGTGACGCGACCCCGACGGGCGCGCCTCTAGCGCGCCGCCCGCAGGAGCCACACGAGCGACCCGCCGGTGATGCCGCCGGCGGCGATGCCGCCCACCAGCGTCGGCCCGATCGCACTGCCGGACGTCGCATAGCCGGCGATCCGGTCGAGCGTCGGGCGGGTGAACTCGCCTACAACGCCTAGCGCGTCCGGTCCGAAGGCGCCGACGGCGAGGAACGCCGTCCACCCCACGGCGCTCGCGAGCACCCAGACGACGCCGCGCGGGGTCCACCGGCGGACGACCGCCCACTGCGTGAGGCCGATGATCGGCGTGACGCTGGCGAAGATCGCGAACCCGGCCGGACGCCGCGGATCGGCGCCCGCGTACATCGCGACGAGGGCCAGTACCCCGCCGACGATGAAGCCCGCCGTCGTGGCCAGAACCCACGCCCCGCTCCCGGGCAAATGCCGCCGCAGGACCAGCCACTGGAGCGTGCCGACCGCGACCCCGAACACTCCGCCGAGCAGCGGGAACAGCGGGACCAGGAACCAGCCGAACACGACATACCAGAGCACGTCGAGTGCGAGCTGGGCGAGGACGAGCGCCGCGGCCGTCGCGAGCGTCCAGCGGAGCACGAAGGCCCATCCGAGCCGCATCCCTGAAGCATCGTATACTCGGGGCACGCATGGACTGGAAATCGGAGATGGACGAGCTGAGGCGCCGCGAGGAGCTCGCCGGGGAGCTCGGCGGCCCCGAGCGCGTCCGGCGTCAGCACGACGGCGGACGCCTGACGATCCGCGAGCGCATCGACAAGCTCGTGGACGCCGGCACCTTCCACGAGCTCGGCAAGATCGCGGGCCGGGCGACCTACGACGAGCGCAACGAGCTCACGGCCTTCACGCCGTCCAACTTCGTCTTCGGTCGCGCGAGCGTGGACGGGCGCCCCGTCGTCGTCGGCGGCGACGACTTCACGGTCCGGGGCGGCTCCGCCGACGCGACGATCAAGGGCAAGCACAACATGTGCGAGCGGATGGCCCACGACCTTCGCCTGCCGCTGATCCGCCTCGTCGAGGGCTCGGGCGGCGGCGGCTCGGTCAAGACGATCGAGACCACCGGGCGCGCGAACGTGCCGGCCGTGGACGGCTGGGAGTGGGTCGTCGCCAACATGGGCACGGTCCCGCGCGTCGCGCTCGGCCTCGGCTCGGTGGCCGGGCTCGGCGCGGCGCACCTCGCCGCGGCGCACTACTCGCTCATGATCAAGGACAAGTCGGCGCTCTTCGTCGCCGGCCCGCCGGTCGTCGCGCGCCTGGGCCAGAAGCTCACGAAGAACGAGCTCGGCGGCTGGGAGATCCAGCTCCGGGCCGGCGCGGTGGACGACGCGGTGGACACCGAGGAGGAGGCCTTCGCCCGCGCCCGGCGCTTCCTCTCCTACCTGCCGTCGTCCATCGACGACCTGCCGCCGCGCGGCCCCCGCGGCGACGATCCGGCGCGCCGCGAGCCCTGGCTCTTCGAGGCGATCCCGCACGACGTGCGGAAGCCCTACAAGATGCGCGCGATCGTCGACGCGGTCGTGGACAAGGGCTCGTTCTTCGAGGTCGCCCCGCTCTACGGCGGCGCGATCGTCACAGGCTATGCGCGCCTCGACGGCTGGCCGGTGGCGCTGATGGCGAGCGATCCCTTCTTCTACGGCGGCGCGTGGACGGCGGACACCTGTCAGAAGGTCGAGCGTTTCGTGGACATCGCGCAGACCTTCCACCTTCCCATCGTCTACCTGGTCGACTGCCCCGGCTTTCTCATCGGCAAGGACGCCGAGCAGACCGGCACGATCAAGCAGGGCGTCCGCGCGATGTCGGCGATCTGGCAGACGACGACGCCCTGGTGCGCGGTGATCGTCCGGAACGTCTTCGGCGTCGCCGGCGCCGCGCACCGGAACGGCAGCCGCTACTGCACGCGCTATGCGTGGCCCTCCGGGCGCTGGGGCTCGCTCCCGCTCGAAGGTGGGATCGAGGCGGCCTACCGCGCTGATCTCGCCGCCGCCGCGGACCCGAAGGCGAAGCTCGCCGAGATCGAGGAGCGCCTGACCAAGCTGCGCTCGCCCTTCCGCTCGGCCGAGACGTTCTGGATCGAGGAGATCATCGATCCCCGCGACACGCGGCCGCTCCTCTGCGAGTTCGCGAACCTGACCGCGCCGCTGCGGAAGCCCGGCCCGTCGGTCCACCACATCCGCCCGTAGGGGTCTCCGCCGGGGGCTTGACAGACCCCGCCCCGCGCCTCCTGACCCGCCCGTCAGAGCCCGTAGAGCTCCCGCGCGTTGTCGCAGAGGATCCGGCGGCGCGTCGCCTCCACGACGCCGGCGAAGTTCTCCTCGATCGCTTTCCGCGACTCCGGCCAAGTGCTGTCGGCGTGCGGGTAGTCGGACGCCCACATGGTCCGGTCGGCGCCGATCAGGTCGATCATCCTGAGCCCGGCGTGGTCCGTCTGGAACGTGGCCCACACCTGCCGCCGGCAGTAGGCGCTCGGCGGCATCGTCAGCGGGAGCCCGCCGTGGGCTCGCCAGTACTCGGGCGCATCGACGAACTTCCGGTACGTGTCGTCCAGGCGCTCGAGCATGTAGGGCAGCCAGCCGATGCCGGTCTCGGCGAGCACGATCTTGAGCCCGCGGTGGCGCTCGAGGGCGCCGGAGAAGATCACCCCGGCGAGCGGCTCGTCCATCTGGAGGGTCGAGCACGCGACGCGGACGCCCATGTTGCCAGCCTGAGTCGCCTTCGGGCCACTCGCGGCGACGGTCCGGAGGCCGCCCCCGAGATGGAACCCGAGCGGCACCCCGGTCTCGGCCGCCGCCTCCCACAAGGGCTCCCACGCCTCGTCCCACAGGGGCACCTCGACGCGCGCGGCGAGGAACATGCCGGTCTTGAGGCCGATGGACCGCAGGTGGCGCACCTCGTCGGCCGCGGTCTTCGCGTCGTCGATCGGGACCAGGCCCGCGCCGACGAGGCGCGCGGGCGCCGTCGCGCAGAACTCGGCCAGCCAGTCGTTGTAGGCGCGGTAGCAGACACGCCGCAGCTCGGGGTCCGGAACCAGCAGCGGGACGATCGGGCCGTACATCACGGTCGCGTCGATGCCGTCGCGGTCCATGTCGGCGAGCCGGAGCGCCGTCGTCGTCGGCCGCAGCACGCCGGGCTCGAGGACGCCGCCGCGCTCGAGCGCCGTGCGCCGGCCGCCCTGCGCGCCGGCCGCGCCCCTGCGGCCGCCCCAGGAGTCCCAGCGCTCGTTCCCGCAGACCCAGGCGGGCCCGTCCGCCGTGTCCACGACCTTCGGCGCACGCTCCCGCCACTCGGCCGGAACCCGCTTCTGCCAGAGGTCCTTCGGCAGCCACTGCAGGTCGATGTGGTCGTCCGCCGAAATGATGCGGTAGTCCATCGTGCCCTCCCAGGCGGCTTGCGCGACGTCGGATTCACCCAGGATAATTGCACCCCGCCGGGTCGTTGTCGACGGCGGAGCGGGGGCGCCTACCGATGCAGGCCGAGATCGAGACGTACGCGCGAGAGCTGCGCTTCATCCTCGACCAGATCGTCGTCGCCCTCGACGGGCTGACCGTCGCCCAGCTCAACTGGCGACCGGCCACCGGCGCCGCCAACAGCGCCTGGGCGATCGCGAGCCACGTGGTCGGGAGCACGCGCGTCTACGCGCTCGGCTTCGGCTGCGGCCACGAGGTGACGCGGGACCGCGCGGGCGAGTTCGCCGCCGCGGGGAGCGACGCGGCCGAGGTCGTCGCCGCGATCCGGAGATTCGCGGCGGAGCTCGACGCCGCGCTCGCCGGCCTGGCGCCGGCGGCGCTCGAGCGCCGCATCCGTCCGTCGCAGGAGCTGTGGGGCACGGGCGTGCCGCGCGAGCTCTCGGGCCGCGAGGCGCTCGTCGAGAGCATCCGGCACGCGGCGCTCCACCTGGGCGAATTGCGGCTCACACGTGACCTGGCGCTCCAGCAAACGCAGGGATGATGCTACGAAGTACAATGCGGGTCATGCCCTGCCCTCGAGCCCGCTCGCTCCTGACGCTCGTGCTCCTGACGGCGCTGTGCGCGCCGGGCGGGGCCGCCGCCGCCCCCGAGGGACAGATGACGTGGGCCGTCCACATCTCGCTCGCGCCCACGTGGTTCGACCCGGCCGAGACCCCCGGCGTCATCACCCCCTTCATGATCCTCTACGCGCTCCACGACGCGCTCGTGAAGCCCATGCCCGGCCACGCGGCGGCGCCGAGCCTCGCCGAGTCCTGGAGCGCGGCCCGCGACGGGCTCACCTACGAGTTCGTCCTGCGCAGGGGCGTCAGGTTCCACAACGGCGATCCCGTGACGGCCGACGACGTGAAGTTCTCGTTCGAGCGCTACAAGGGCGCCGGCGCCAGCACCTTGAAGGCGCGCGTGGCGGCGGTCGAGGTCGTGGACGCGCACCGGGTGCGCTTCCGTCTCAAGCAGCCGTGGCCGGACTTCATGACCTTCTACGGGACGCCGGCGACGGGCTCCGGCTGGATCGTGCCCAGGAAATACGTCGAGAAGGTCGGCGACGACGGCTTCAAGAAGGCGCCCGTGGGCGCCGGTCCGTATCGCTTCGTGTCCTTCAACCCGGGCGTCGAGCTCGTCCTCGAGGCGTTCGACCAGTACTGGCGGAAGAGCCCGAGCGTGAAGCGCCTGGTTCTGAAGGCCGTGCCCGACGAGGCCACGCGCCTGGCGATGCTCAAGCGCGGCGAGGCGGACATCGCCTACTCGATCCGGGGCGCCCTGGGCGAGGAGCTCCGACGCACGCCCGGGCTCACGCTCAAGGCCGCCACGCCCACGTTCACCGAGTGGGTGGTGTTCACGGACCAGTGGGACCCGAAGTCGCCGTGGGCCGACCGGCGCGTCCGGCTCGCCGCGAACCTCGCGATCGACAGGAAGACGATCAACGAAGCCGAGTACCTCGGCTTCGCCAAGGTCAGCTCGAGCATCATCCCCCGGGACTTCGAGTTCTACTGGCCGGCGCCGCCCTACCCGTACGATCCGGCGCGCGCGAAGCAGCTCCTCGCGGAGGCCGGCTACCCGAAAGGCTTCGACGCGGGTGACGTGTCCTCGGACAACGTCTACGTGCCCGAGGCGGTCGTCAACTACCTCCAGGCGGTGGGGATCCGCGCGAGGCTCAGGCCCCTCGAGCGGGCGGCCTTCTACAAGGCCGACATGGAGAAGAAGCTCCGGAACCTCGTGCGGGTCGGGAGCGCCGCCCTCGGCAACGCGGCCACGCGGATCGAAGCTTTCGTGATCACGGGCGGCATCCGCGCCTACGGCGGCTACCCCGACATCGACGGGCTCTACCGGGAGCAGGCCGGCGAGCTGGACCCGAAGCAGCGCGAGACGATCCTGCATCGTATCCAGCAGCTCATGCACGAGCGCGTCATGTTCGCGCCGACCCTCGAGCCCGCGTTCCTCTCCGGCCACGGACCGCGCGTCGAGGAGTCGGGCATCGGGCTCATCGCCGGCACCGGCTACTCGCTGCCGTACGAGGATCTAAGACTCAAGCCGAGGTGAGGAGGGCCACCGTGGCGGGGATCACCCTGCAGCAGGCGACGACCATCGTGGAGGCGGCGCTCCGGAAGGGACGCGAGACGAGCTGTGCGCCGCTCGCCGTCGCCGTCCTCGACGCCGGCGGGC
>DATFVL010000195.1 GCA_035260325.1 Candidatus Methylomirabilota bacterium
CCACCGATTAGAGTCTCGGCAGGAGGGGCCGATGATCCAGCTCAAGCGACTCGGTCATGTCGCGTTGCGGGTGGCCGACGTGGAGCGGTCCAAGAAGTTCTACTCGACGGTCCTCGGCTTCGAGGTGGTGGAGGAGGACCCCGAGCATGGCGGCGTCTTCATGGCGCTCGAGGGGCTCAGCCACACGGTCGATCTCTTCCCCGCGGCGGATCCGCAGGCCGCGCCGCTCGCGACGCCGGGCGGGGTCGGCGTCCGGCACGTCGCGTTCCTGGTGGACAGCGAGCAGGCGCTCAAGGACGCCTACGTCACGCTCCAGGAGCACGGCGTGACGATCACCAGGGCCGTCGATCACGTGAGCCAGAAGAGCATCTACTTCCACGACCCCGACGGCAATCTGCTCGAGATCTACTACGAGCTGCCGCACGCCCGCGAGCTGTTCCGTCAGGGACGGGGCGATCGGGACGCGCCGCTGGCGCTCGACCGATAGGCCGGCGGCCGGGCCCGTCCAGTGATCTCCTCGCCGTTCACGCTCCTGCTCCTGCTCCTCCTGCTCGTTCTGCTCGGCGTGTTCCTGCTCCTCGTGGAGATGCGGGTCCTGGCGTACGCGTACCGCAAGGTCGGCGTCCACCCGCGGTACGCGTTCGCCGTGATGCTGCTCTCGCTCCTGGGGAGCCACGTCAACATCCCGCTCTACTCGATTCCCGTCCGGCACGTCCTGCGCCCGCACGAGTTCTCGATGTTCGGCCGGACGTATTTCGTTCCCGAGACGATCGAACAGGGCGCCACGGTCGTGGCGCTCAACGTCGGCGGCGCGCTGATTCCAATTCTGATATCGCTCTACCTGGTCCTCCGGACGCGGCTGTACGGACGCATGCTCATCGGTGTGGCCTTCGTCGCGGCGGTAGTCCACAGCCTGGCGCGGATCGTTCCCGGCATGGGCATCGTCGTCCCGATGTTCGTCCCGCCGCTCGTGGCCGCCGGGATCGCCTTGCTCCTCGCCTTTCGCAAGGCGCCGCCCGTCGCCTACGTGTCCGGGTCGATGGGCACGCTGGTCGGCGCCGACCTCCTCAACCTGGGCAGGATCGCCGACCTCGGCGCGCCGATCGTCTCGATCGGGGGCGCGGGGACGTTCGACGGGGTGTTCCTCACCGGCATCATTGCGGGACTCCTCGCATGACCGAGCCGGTGCGTGTGCACCTGCGGGTTCCGGGCACGGCGCCGGTGCCCGAGCTCACGGCGCTCATCCAGAGCATCGAAGCCGCCGGCTTCGATGGCGTCGGGATCCTCGACAGCCAGGTGCTGTGCCGCGACACGTTCGTCACCCTCGGCCAGGCCGCCGGCCGGACCTCCCGGCTGGCGCTCTTTCCGGCGGTCACCAATCCCTTCACGCGCCACGCGTCGGTGCTCGCGGGGGCGATCCAGACGGTCGAGGAGCTCGCGCCCAACCGCGTGAAGTTCGTGATCGGCACCGGCTACACGTCCGCGAGCACGATCGGGCGCAAGCCCGCCACGCTCGCCGAGATGCGCGCCTGCATCTCGTCGGTGCGAGCGCTGCTCGCCGGCGAGACCGTCGACTTCGGCGGCACGCCCGCGAGGCTCGCCTTCGCCTCGGGGCGGCGCATCCCGGTGCTGATGGCGGCGTCGGGCCCGAAGGCGATCGAGGTCGCCGGGGAGATCGCCGACGGCGTGCTGCTCCTCGTGGGCTTCAACCGGGGCATCGTGGCGACGGCCCTCGCGTCCCTCGAGCGCGGGGCGCGGCGCGCCGGGCGCCGGCTCGAGGACCTCGAGATCGTCTGGGCGGTGCGGACGGGGACGGCGAGCACCGTCGAGGCGGCGCGTCGAGCGGCGCGGCCGATCGCCGTCCACTGGGGAATCCTCCGCTGGGGCGGCCGCTGGCTCGAGCCCGCCGGGCTCCGCCTCCCGAAGCTCGAAATTCCCGACGCGGTATGGAAGATCTATCCCGATCTCTCGCACGCGCACGACTGGGAGGCGGCCATCGAGGCGACGTCCTTCGTGCCGGACGAGGTCGTCGCCCAGCTCTGCGAGGCGCTGGGGCTCATCGGGACGCCCGAGGATTGCGCCGGACGGATCGCGGAGATGACCAAGCTCGGCGTGCGGAACCTCTACCTCATGCCGTTCCAGACGTTCGCGGCGCCGACGCCGGAGATCCGCGCCTTCCGCGACGTCGTGTTCCCGCGCCTCCACGCGGCGGGGCTGCGCTAGGGCGAGCAGTCTCCGTGCGATCGACCTTGACCGTGGCGCGTCACGCGGCTATCGTCCGCCGCAGAATCACATCGACGGGGGACCCGCCATGCTGATCGCCGACTCGCAGGTTCACATCTGGGGCGCCGACACGCCGAACCGTGCCTGGCCGCCGGGCCGGACGCAGGACGCCCAGAAGCCCTACCCGGTCACCAAGGACATGCTGCTCTTCGAGATGGACCTGGCCGGGGTGGGCCGCATCGTCCTCGTGCCGCCCTCGTGGGAGGGCGAGCGCAACGACCTGGCCCTCGAGGCCGCGCGCCTGCACCCAGACCGCTTCGCCGTCATGGGCCGCCTGGCGCTCGAGCGGCCCGAGAGCCGCGCGCTCCTGGCCGACTGGAAGAAGCAGCCGGGGATGCTCGGCATGCGCTTCACGTTCCACACCGAGCGGTATCGCCCCTGGCTCACCGACGGGACCGCCGACTGGCTGTGGCCGGCGGCGGAGCGGGCCGGGATCCCGCTCATGGTCCTGATGCCGGGCTCGCTCGACGTCCTCGACCGGATCGCGGGCCAGCATCCCGGTCTCAAGCTGGTGATCGACCACGTCGGGCTCAACATCCGCGCCAAGGGCCCGAAGGTGTTCGAGGACCTGCCGGCCGTCTGCGCGCTCGCCAAGCGCCCGAACGTCGCCGTCAAGGCGTCAGGGATGCCGTCGCTATCCACCGAGGGCTACCCGTTCCGCGACCTGCACCCGCACATCCGCACGCTGGTGGAGGCCTTCGGCCCGCGCCGGACCTTCTGGGGCACGGACCTCACCCGCATGCCGTGCACCTACTACGAGTGCATCACGCTCTTCACCGAGCACCTGCCGTGGCTCACGGGCGAGGACCTCGAGTGGGTGATGGGGCGCGGCGTCTGCGAGTGGCTCGGCTGGCCGGTGCCCAAGCGGACCTGACGCCGCGGCGGGCGAGTCGTGCCGCCGTCACCGCGAAGCGGCGCGGGCGTAGCTGACGGTCAGGATCTCCCAGAGATGGCCGTCCGCGTCCTGCCAGTAGACGTTCTTCCCGCCGAGGCGCGTGTTGACCTGCAGGTCGTCCCCGCCGTGGGGGCGGCTGCGGTACGCGATCCGCGCCGCGCGGACGCGACCGAGGATCGCGTCGAACTCGTCGTCGCCGACGTGGAAGCAGAGGTGATGGCTCTCGAACCGTTCCCGCTCGGCGAAGTCGAGGGTCAGCGTCTCGTTGACGTAGACGGGGCTGAAGTCGCCCTGTGACGGCTCCCAGGGCACGCCGAGGAGGTCGGCCAGGAACCTGGCCGCGGCGGTTCGGTCGTGCGAAGGGACGATGACGTGATCGAGCTGGATCGCCATGGAGCACCTCCGGAACCGGTCGGGCGCTAGTGTACAGCGTCCGTGTGCTATCCTCACGTGCGCGCAGCTCACCGGAAGGAGACCGCGCATGACGACTCCTGCCGCGCCCCGCGCCTGGCCCGGGGCGACGCTCGCCCGCGTGCCCTACTGGGTTTACCAGGACGAGGCCAACTATCGTGACGAGCTGCGCCGCCTGTTCGAGGGCCCGGTCTGGAACTACGTCGGCCTCGAATCGGACGTCGCGCGCCCGGGCGACTTCCGCACCACGTTCGTGGGCGAGATGCCGGTCATCGTCGTGCGCGGCGACGACGGCGCGATCCACGCCTTCGAGAACCGGTGCGCGCACCGCGGCGCGCTGATCGCGCTCGACGACGCGGGCACGGTGGCCAAGCGCTTCCAGTGCGTCTATCACGCGTGGAGCTACGACCTCGAGGGCAACCTCGTCGGCGTCGCGTTCGAGAAGGGATCCCACGGCCGGGGCGGGATGCCGGCGGACTTCTGCAAGGCCGAGCACGGGCCGCGGAAGCTCCGCACGACGACGCTGTGCGGCCTCGTCTTCGCGAGCCTGTCCCCGCAGGCGCCGCCGATCGAGCAGTACCTGGGCGAGGAGGTGCGGCGGCGCGTCGCGCGGGTGCTCGGCAAGCCGGTACAGGTGCTCGGCCGCTTCGTCCAGGCCCTGCCGAACAACTGGAAGCTCTACGCCGAGAACGTGAAGGACACCTACCACGCGAGCCTGCTCCACGCGTTCTTCACGTCCTTCCGCGTCACGCGGCTCACGCAGGGCGGCGGCGTGGTGGTGAGCCCCGACGGCGCGCACCACGCGAGCGCCACGCTCGACCGGGCCGACGACAGCGAGGGCGGGGCGTATCGCGAGCAGGGCCTCCGCGCGGATCACGCCGGCTATCGCCTCGCCGATCCGAGCCTGCTCGAGGCCGTGGACGAGTTCGGCGACGGGGTCAAGCTGCAGATCCTGACGGTGTTCCCCAACTTCGTGCTGCAGCAGATCTACAACAGCCTCGCGGTGCGCCAGATTCTCCCCAAGGGGCCGGGCGCGATGGAGCTCCACTGGACGTACTTCGGCTTCGCCGACGACACGCCCGCGATGCGCCGGCGGCGGCTCCGACAGGCGAACCTGGTCGGGCCCGCGGGCTACGTGTCCATGGAGGACGGCTGCGTCGGCGGCTTCGTCCAGCGCGGCGTCGCGGCCGCCGCCGACGCGGTGTCGGTCGTCAACATGGGCGGCGAGGGCGCCGAGTCGCAGGACACCCGCGCGACCGAGGCCTCGGTGCGCGGGTTCTGGAAGGCGTACCGGCGCTACATGGGCTACTGACGTGGCGGCGACGGACCTGCCGGCCGCCGACCTCCTGCCGCTCGTCTCCGCGCTGAACGCCGACTACGCGCGCGCCATCGACGACGACCGGCTCGAGACCTGGCCCGGCTTCTTCGTCGAGCAGTGCGTCTACAAGATCACGTCGGCCGACAACCACCGGAAGGGGCTCGAGGTGGGCGTCGTCTACGCCGACTCCCGGGGCATGCTCCGTGACCGGGTCACGGCGCTCCGCCAAGCGAGCGTCTACGAGCGCCAGACGTACCGTCACCTGGTCGGCCTGCCCGCGATCCTCGGCGAGACCGACGGCGGCGTGCGCGCCGAGACCCCGTTCCTCGTGGTCCGCATCGTGCGCGACGGCACGATGGACCTCTTCGCCACCGGCCGCTATCTCGACGTCCTGGTCGACGAGGGCGGCACGCTGCGCTTCCGCGAGCGCATCGTCGTCTGCGACAGCAGCCGCTTCGACACGCTGCTGGCGATCCCTTTGTAACCCACGCTCAGGAGGTCCCATGTGCGTCGATAACGACTCCCGACCCCCGATTCGCCCGATCGCCGGCGGCTCCGCCGGCTCCCACGACCTGCGCCTGACGTCGGCCGACGGCACGCGCGTCATGGCCCACGCCGCGCGCGCCGGCACGCCCTCGGGCGCCGGCATGGTCGTCATCCCGGACGTGCGCGGCCTGCACCCGTACTACAAGGAGCTCGCCGACCGCTTCGCCGAGGTGGGCGTGGACGCGGTCGCCATCGACTTCTTCGCGCGGACGGCGCCGTCCGAGGATCGCGGCGAGAGCTTCGACTTCATGGCCCAGGTGCCGCAGACGAAGCCGGAGACGCTCCTGGCGGACATCGCTGCCGCGGGCGCGTACCTCAAGAGCCCGGAGGGCGGACGGGTGCGCGCGCTGTTCTCGGTCGGCTTCTGCTTCGGCGGGGCGCTGTCCTACTTCCAGGCGGCGAGCGGCCTCGGCTACGCCGGCGTGATCGGCTTCTACGGCTGGCCGCTCGGGCTCAAGCGATGGCCGGACCGGCCGAAGCCGATCGACACGGTCGGCCGCTACACGTGCCCCGTCCTCTCGCTCTTTGGCGGCGCCGACGAGGGAATTCCACAGGCCGCCGTCGACGAGTTCGACGCCGCGTGCCGCAAGGCCGGCGTCAAGCACAGCTTCACGGTTTACCCCGGCGCCCCGCACAGCTTTTTCGACCGCAAGCAGAAGGAGTTCGCCGACGCGTCCGCGGACGCGTGGCGGCGCGTGCGGGAGTTCGTGACCCAGAACACCAAGCGCTGACCGCGCCGGAAGACCGGATGCTCCGGGCGGCGGGCTCCGCCCTCAGCCCGCCGCCCGCTCGGGGTAGGACCGGAGCCCGCGACCTCCCACCGCGAGGAGGCCCGCGCCGGCCCACGCGAGCCCGCCGAAGAGAAGATACGCGCCCGGGATGCTGACGGCCGCGAGCGCGCCGGTCACGAGGGGACTGGCCGCGGTCCCGAACTGCACCCCCATGGCGAGCCAGCCGAACGCCGCGGCCCGATTGTCGCTCGGCACGATGAGGGCGCCGAGCGCGTAGGCCAGCGTCAGCGCGCTGCCCAGACAGAGTGCCAGCAGCGCGCGCAGGACGAGCAGCGTGAGCCAGCCGCGGGCCAGCGCCATCGCGGCGCAGAGCGGGCCGCCGGCGAGCAGCCCGAGCATGAGCAGCTGCGCGGCGGGGATGCCGCGCGACAGCCGCGCCGCGAAGGTGGCCGAGATCGTGGCCGCGACGGCGGCGACCGAGATGATCACACCGGAGATCGCCGCGACCGCCTCGACGCCGGGCAGGTGGGCCACATGGAGCGGAATCAGCAGCGCCAGTCCGCGGTCGAGGAACTGCGCAACGAGGAGCAGCCCCAGCACGAGCGGGAAATGAGCGTAGCGGAACATGTGCCGCAGGGGCAGGTGGGGGATGGCCGCCCGCGGGGCGCGCCGGCCTCCCGGCGCGACCTCCTGGAAGAGCACGATCAGCCCGACGAGGGCCACCGCGCACAGCCCCGCCGTCATGAAGAAGGCGTAGCGGATCCCGAGGTGCGAGGCGACGTAGCCGCCGGCGGCCGGCCCGATCGCCGCGCTGAGCAGCTGGGCGGACTGCACCATCCCGATCGCGGTCGGCACCCTGTCGGCGGGCGCCGACACGCTGGCGAGCGCCATCGCCATCGGCGTGAAGCCCGCGAAGAAGCCCTGGACGAGGCGGGCGAGGAAGAGCTGCTCGACCGACGTGACG